>NZ_JBIWCN010000010.1:0-276435 GCF_044761525.1 Streptomyces sp. NPDC097595
TCTCCAGGCTCGAAAGAGGACTCAGCAGGAACGACGACCTCACTCACGCCTACCGTGAATGGCTCCAAGCCGCTTGACAGCAATAGGAGCATCAGTGGGCCCGGTGCGGGGCCGCGTGGCAGGATCGGGGGCGTGACCAACTCCCCCTTCGACGCGGTGCTCTGCGACTTCGACGGCGTCCTGCGCCTGTGGGATCCGGACGGCATGACCGCCCTCGATCACCGGTCGGGACTGCCCGAGGGCACCCTCGCGGCCGCCGCCTTCCGGCCCGCCCTGCTGGACGAGGCCGTCACCGGCCGGATCAGCGACGAGCAGTGGCGGGAGCGTGTGGCGGAAGCCGTGGCCGGGAGCTGCGGGTCGGCCGCCCGCGCCCGGGAACTCGTCGGCGGTTGGTCGGCGTTGACCGGGCGCGTCGACACCGGGCTCCTGGAACTGCTGGCGTCCCTCCGGGCCCGGACACCCGTGGTCCTCGTCTCCAACGCCACGACCCGGCTGGAGGCCGATCTCGCCGCGCTGGGCCTGACGGACGCCTTCGACGCGGTGATCAACACCGCCCGCATCGGAGTCGCCAAGCCGGACCGCCGGGTCTTCGAGGCCGCCGCCCGCGCCGTGGGCGCGGAACTCCGCCGCTGCCTGTTCGTCGACGACACCGCCGGCCATGTGGCGGCGGCGCGCACCGCCGGCCTGACCGGCCACCACTACCGCGGTGTCGGGGAATTGCGCGGCGCGCTGGCGTCGCTGGGCCTCTGACCGGGCCCGCGCGCCAGAGGGACGCCCACCGTCACGCCACCGGCACGCTCCAGTGCTCCGCGACCCAGCTCTCCAGGGTGACCGGTGCGGCCACCGCGCGGCGCAGGTCGTCCACCTCGGCGCGGAAGCCCACCTCGTTGAACCAGGCGAACATCGCGCCCATCTCCTCGCTGTGTGCCCGGAGTTCACCGACAGGCAGGGAGACGAAGCCCACCGGCCGCCCGGCGGCGCGGGCGAAGACCTCGGCGATCTGGGGCCCGGTGAGCTCGTCGCCGGCCATCTCCACGATGCGGCCGAGGTCGGCCGCAGGGACATGGGTGTCCCTCCCGCGTAAGAGGCCCGCCATCGGTGCGGCGGACCGGCCTATCCAGACGGTGGCCCCTCAAGCGCGGTTGAGGTCAAGCGCCCGTCGTACGATGCCCGCACCCCGGCCCCCGCGGCGCCACCGACCAGCCCTCGTCCCCCGGAGGCCGACGTGCGACTCCTGCTCAGCTCCTGGTACCTGAAGCCGGGCGCCGACCGCCCGGCGGTCCTGCCGCCGCCGACCGGCACCGCCCGCGCGGGAATCGTGCTGAACGCGCTGGACGCGTACGGGCCTTCACGGAACCGGAACCTGCCGCGCGAGATACGTACCTGGGAGTCCTTCGGGTACGCCTGCGAGGAACTCGACCTGCGCGACCACTTCTCCGCCCCGGACGGGCTCGCCGCCCGGCTGGCCGCGCTCGACCTGGTCTGGGTGCTCGGCGGCAACGCCTTCGTCCTCGCCCGCGCGATGACGCGGACCCGCTTCGCGGACGCCCTGCGGGCACAGCGTCATCGGCCCGACTTCGTGTACGGCGGCTTCTCCGCCGGGGCCTGCGTCACCGGCCCCGACCTGCGCGGCATCGACCTGATCGACGACCCGGACGTCCACCCCGACGGCTACCCGTCCGGCATCGAGCCGTCCTGCCTCGGCCTGGTGCCCTTCCGGATCGTCCCGCACTGGCGCTCCGACCACCCCGAGGCGCCCGGCGCGGACCGGGCCGCCGCCCACCTGACCGGGGCGGGCCTCCCGCACCGCTGCCTCAGCGACGGGGAGACCCTCGGCATCGACCCCCTGCCCCTGAGCTGACGAGCCCCCGGCTCATCCCCCGTACCGCGAGGCCAACGCCCGGACCGCTTCGTCTGGCTGCGCGCGTTCCCCGACATGGCACACCGCCGCCGCGCGCTGGCGGCGTTCTACGACGGCCCGGTCTGGCGGCGGCACCGCGACGCGGCCAACGCCACGATGGCGGACAGCGACGACGTCCTCCTCCTGCGCGGGCCCGGCCGCACCCCGCCCCCGGACGCCACGGAGATCCGGGCGACGATCTGCCACCCTCCGGACCCGGCGGCCTTCGACACGTACGCCGCCCGCCACTTGACGCCGACCCACGCGCTCCACCGCACCGAGCACGCCGTGAACGACTTCCCCCGCCTGCCCGTCCGCACCGGCGAGGACGTGCGCGTCTGGTTCGGCCCGTCCGCTCCCCCGCCATGGCCGTACGTGCGGCTGCGCCTGGAACCGGTGGGGGCCTGACGGCACCGGCTTACGGGCGTACGGGACCGGCCCGGGCCCCCGACCGCTCCCGGACCGCCTCACACCACCCCGAGGAACCCCGGATCGCCGCCGTCCAGTTGCCGACAGGCGTCGCGTGCCACGCCCAGGAGTTCCGCCATCGGCACCGCCCGCCGGCTCGTCGCCGCCAGGTCCTCGCGGGCCTCGGCCGACCACAGGGGCGGGTGGAAGGACAGGCCCCGGTGCCCGTCCAGCGCGGCGGTCTCCGCCTGCCAGCCGTCCCACCGCAGCCCCTGGTAGAAGTCCCGCAGGCCCCCGGCGAGGATCCAGGTCAGCCAGGCCGAGTGGCCGGCGCCCAGGGCCAGCCAGCCGAGGGCGTCGGGCGCGAAGTAGATCATCTCGCCGGGGCCGCCGGGCCGCCCGGCCGCGCCGGGGTCGCCCCCGTTGACGGCGAAGACGCCGCCCAGCACGTCGTGCGCGACCACCAGCCCGGCCCCCGGCCGCCACGCCGGACCGGCGTCCGCCGGCATCGCGTTGACGGCGGCGAGACCGGGCACCCCGTGCGCCGCGCCGGGCGCCGGGCTGCCGAAGACCCGCAGCCACCCGCCGTCCACGAGGAGCCCGCCGCAGTTCAGCGCCAGCCCGCCCAGGTTCGACCGGGCGGAGACCTGAAGCTGCCACAAGGTCGCCCGCCCCGCCCCGGGGTCGCCGGGCAGCACCTCGACGGGCGCTCCCGCGCGGGCCACCTCTTCGAGGAACAACGGCCAGGCGGGGTCTTCGACATCGGTCAGCTCATCGAGTGCGCGCATCCACGCATCGTGGCAAAGCGGTCCGGCGCCCCGCCCGCCGGGTCAGCGGCCGATCGGCGCCGCCCCCGTCGCCGCCACCGACACCTCCCACAGCCGGGCCGCCGCCTCCGGATCGACGGCGTACGCGCGCACGCCGCCGCTCTCGGGCGATTCGGGGTCGTAGACGCGGGCGACCTCGCAGTCCTCCAGGTAGAGGCCGCCCCGGTCGGCCAGGAGCGGTGAGGTGGCCGCCCACAGGCCGGTGGCGGCGCCCTGGGGCGGGGTCTTGAAGCCCTTCCCGATCACCTTGCCGTCCTCGTCCACCCATCCGCGCTCGACCTGCTCCTGGAGCGTCATGTCCCTCTGCAACCCGGTGATGATCGCCCCCGGGTGGAGCGCGAAGGCCCGCACGCCGTCGCCCCGGCCGAGCGCGTCCAGGTGCACGGCGAAGAGCACGTTGGCCGTCTTGGCCTGCCCGTACGCCTGCCACTTGTCGTATCCGGTACGGAAGTGCGGATCGTGCCGGCGGATGTCCGTGATGTCGTGTCCGGCGGAGCTGTAGACGACGACGCGCGCCCCGTCACCGGCGGCGAGGAGCGGGTACAGCTCGCAGGTGAGGGCGAAGTGCCCGAAGTGGTTCGCCGCGAACTGGCTCTCCCACCCGGGCCCGACGCGCCGCTCCGGGGTGGCCATGACCCCGGCGGTGGCGAAGAGCAGGTCGATCGTGGGCAGCGTCTCGCGGATGTGCGCCGCCGCCGCCCGTACGGTCCCGAGGTCGGCCAGGTCCATGGCGACGACCTCGACGTCACCGCCCACCCCGTCGAGCGCGGCGCGGGCGACCTCGGGCCGCCGCGCCGGAACGACGACGCGCGCCCCGGCGCCGACGAGCGCGCGGGTCGTTTCGAGCCCGAGCCCGGAGTAGCCCCCGGTCACGACGGCGTTCCGGCCGGAGAGGTCGAGCCCGGCGGTGACGTCCTGGGCGGTGCTGGCGGCGGAGAAGGGCGAGCCGATGGGCTGCTGTTCGGTGCTGGTCATGGAGACGACGCTACGATCTAGACCTCGCTCTAGATCAAGTCCTACGCTTCACGGCATGGCGACCATCACCGACACCCTGAGCATCGGCGAGGTGTCCGACCGTACCGGCCTCAGCGTCCACGCCCTCCGCTACTACGAACGCGAGGGCCTGCTCGTGGGCCCCGTGCACCGCACCTCCGGCGGCCGGCGCCGCTACAGCACGCTGGACGTCGACTGGCTGCTGATCTGCGTGAAGCTGCGCGAATCCGGAATGCCCCTGGCCGACCTGAAACGGTTCGCCGACCTCGTACGCCAGGGCCCCGGCAACGAGGCCGAGCGCTTCCACCTCCTGGACACCCACCGCCAACGCGTCGACGCCCAGATCGCGGCCCTGGAGGAGTGCCGCTCGGTCATCACCTGGAAGGTCGGCATCTACGCGGACCACTTGGCACGGGGCGAGGCGAACGGCCTATGGGACCCGACGAGTTGAGTCTGCCGAGGGGGCGACGGCTCGCCGGGCGGCCTACCCTGGGCGCTATGACGCCCTCGGACTGGACCAGGCTCACCGAAGCGCGCGGAGTGCGGCGTCTCGCGGTGGTCTGCGGGCACATCATCAGGCGGCCGCTCCTGCTCGTCGCTGTAGGAGGGGCGGGCTTCCTCGTCAGCCGGTTCGGCAACCCCCTGCTCTACGGCGTGCTGCCGGTGCTCGGAGCCGTCCTGATCAGCATCAGCATGGGCCGGTTCCGCCCGGCCGATCCGGCGGACCCGGACGACCCCGGCCCCCAGGCGTAAGCCGTCACCTCGCCGCCCTCAGCACATCCAGCTCGCACCCAGGTGCCGCCGGGTCGAAGCCGTGCTGGACCAGCCAGCGGTACGCGGTGAGGCTGCGCAGCGACCACCAGGCGCGCACGATGTCCAGGTCGACGTCGGTGCCGTACCCGGCGACGAGGTCGCCCAGGCGCTCCTCGTGCCCCAGCGTCAGCGTGGCGAGGTCGAAGAGCGCGTCCCCCCGCGCCGCCTCGGACCAGTCGATGATGCCGGTCACCTCGTCGTCCTCGCCAATGAACACATGGGTGATCTGCAGGTCGCCGTGCACGAACACCGGCTCCCACGGCCGCAGCGCCGCCTCCGCGATCCGGCGGTTGCGGGTGACCAGCTCGGCGGGCAGGACCTCGTGGGCCAG
This sequence comes from Streptomyces sp. NPDC097595, assembly GCF_044761525.1. NCBI lineage: Bacteria > Bacillati > Actinomycetota > Actinomycetes > Kitasatosporales > Streptomycetaceae > Streptomyces > Streptomyces sp. NPDC097595. The sequence goes on from NZ_JBIWCN010000010.1 coordinate 5,273, forward strand.
GAGCCAGTCACACTCCCGCTCCAGCTCGGCCGCCAGGCCGTCCGCGCTCCGCCCGGGCCACGGCGGCAACGGCGCCTCGTGCAGCGCCCGGATCGCCGCCCCCGCCGCGGCCCACGCCTCCGGGGACGCGGGCGAGGGCTCCCCGAGGCGGCCGAGCGCGGTGCCCCGGACGGCGGCGAGCGCCAGCACGGACGGCTTGTGCCACAACACCTCCGGCGTCGGGACCGGTGCCAACGCCAGCGCCTCGGCCTCCACGGCGATCCGCGCCCGGTCCGCGTCCACCTTCAGGAACATGTCCCCGACGCGCAGCGTCGTCCGCTCGGAATGGGCTACGACGACCTCGACCTCATCCATGCCGCCCAGTCTCCCGGGGTTTACCGGAGGACCCCAACTCCCTTTACGTACAACGTTGTACGCGTGCCCTTCCCGTAACGGCCGACCCGCCCCACAATGGCGTGGGCGCGCTCCCACGATCCCGTCTCCCCCACCCGAAAGGGCGCAGGATGAGCCTCGCGACCGTACGTACCCCCCACCCCGCCCGCTCGCGACTCCGGGCCCTGCTCGTGGCCGCCGCGCTGCTGCCCGCGCTGCTGGCCGGCGCCGGTCCGGCGTCTGCGGCGCCCCCTGTGACGACGGCGGCGGCGGCCGTCCAGAGCCCCGTGCCCCAGGCCGTGGTGAACCGCTTCCGGCTCGACACCGGGTGGTACGCGAAGTACGTGGAGGGCCCCCGGGACGTCAACACCGGCGCCTCCGTCGCGGTCCTGGGCTCCGCGCAGGTCGCCGACTCCACCCTGCTCAAGGCGGCCCGCCAGCTGGAGGCCCTGGTCCGCACCTGGCCGTACTACCCGGTCGGCGAGCTGGACCGCCGCAACCTCCGCGTGGTGATCACCGCCCGGAACGAGCGGATGAGTTCGGTCCCCGAGGTGCGCGCGGCGTTCGGGACCTCGCTCGACGACCGTTACTGGGCGGGGATGGGCGCCACCGACTACCTGCCGGTCTCGGTGGGCACCGAGGCCAACCTCGCGGACAACCAGGGCCGGGAGAACGTCTTCGTGCACGAATTCGGCCACTCGGTGGCCGACATGGGCATCCGGCACATCGACCCGGCCTTCACCGGCGAGCTGCAGAGCGCGTACGACCAGGCCCGCGCGTCCGGCCGCTGGGCCAACACCTACGCCATCAGCAACACGAGCGAGTACTGGGCCGAGGGCATCCAGAGCTACTTCGACGTCAATTACGAGGGCCGGCCCGGCGGCGACGGAGTGCACAACGAGATCAACACCCGCACTGAGCTGTCGCGTTACGACGCCCCGCTGTTCCGGCTGCTCGACCGCGTCTACCGGGGCGCGGCCCTGCCCTCGTAACGGGAGAACTCACCGCCTGTCCAGCTGCAACGGCGGGTTCGGGTCGGTGTCGTCGCTCATGAAGTCCTTCATGCCCTGCCACAGCGACCGGGCCCGGTGCACCGTGACGCCCCGGGCGTCGACCAAGACCTCGGCGCGCTCGCCGAAGCCGACCGGGAGCGGCGGGAGGCCGAGCGCGGTCAGGGTGCGGATCAGGAGCTCCGACGGGTCGCCCGGGTCGCGCAGCAGCCGCGCGACGTCGCGGGCGTCGCCCTGGCCCGCCGCCGCGACGAGCAGTTCCGCGTCCTGGCGCGCGGTCTCCTGGGAGGGCGTCGAACCGACCCCCGCCCACCGGTGGGCGGCCGTCCGGCCCTTGGCGACGACGGACAGGACGCACGCGTCGTCCCCCTCGCGCCGGGCGACCACCGTGGTCAGCCCGGCGGAGTCGAACGCGGTCTCCGCCACCGCCGCAAGACCGTCGAGCCGCAGCACCGTCGCCCGTCGCCCGTGCTTGCCCGGCGTCTCCTCCGAGGGGGCCGACTCCATCAGCGTCCACCGCCCGGCCGGCGCGAGCCGGACGGTCGCCCCGCACAGCAGCAGCTCCTGCGAGACGCGCTGCGGCGGGCCCGGGCACGAACGCGATCTCGTGCGGGGCCTCCGCCCGCGCCTTCGCGGAGGACGGCAGGGGCACGGCGGGGGCGGGGACGGTGCCGTTACGGGGGACGGAGGCGGCGAGCCCGGCCCCGGCAGCGGCCGGCGTGCGTGCCGCCGCCCAGCCGCCCCGCGTCGAGGCCCTGTTCCGCAGCCAGGACACCTTCGCGGAGGACCTGTTCGACGACCTGCTGGACGCACTGGGCTTCCCGGAAGCCCCCGCGTCGTCGTCCGCCGAAGACGGCCGAGGAGGCCCGGACGCTGTGGAAGCCTAGGGCGATGACTACTGGTGCACCGCGTGACGCGGAATCGCTTGCCGTCGGGGCCCTTGAGTGGCTGATGAAGGCTGCCCGGGACGTCGACCACGGTCTGGCCTGGCCGGTCACCCCCGCCGCCGACCAGGTCACGCCGACTCTGTACAGCGGGACTTCAGGGGTGCTGCCGACTCTCCTCGACGCATGGCGGTACTTCGCCGACGACCGCTACGCGGACGCCGCGTCGCGTGGTGCCCTCAGCGTCGCCGCAGCGGTCGACGGCTGGGAGAACAGCGGGCTGTACACGGGCGTGGCCGGGATGGCTGTCGCGCTGCGGGGTGTGCACCGGACGCTCGGCGACGCCGCGGCAGGGGCTGCCGCCGACCGTGCTCTGGACGTGCTGCGGTCCCGCTTCGACGGCGCGGGGTGGAACGATTACTACGAACTCATCGTCGGCAATGCCGGCATCGCGCTCGCCGCGCTGGAATGCGGCGATCTCGACCTGGCCCAACGGGCCGTCGCCCGCTACGCGCGCACTGCCGAAACCACCACCGCCGGTGTCCAGTGGGAGATCCGGGCCGGGTCCGTCCCGCGTCTGCACCACATATCGCACGGAACCCTTGGCATCGTCTACGCACTCGCCGCCGTGGGGCGCGCCGCGAAACGCCCCGACCTGCTCGACCTCGCACTGGCCGGGGCCGCTGACGTGGTCTCCCGCGACGAGGCAGGCCCGGACGGCTTTCTCGTCCCGCACTCCGACCCGCAGCAGGAACACGAGAAGATCGAGCGTCACAGCTACGGCTGGTGCCACGGCACGGCCGGGGACGCCCAGGTGTTCCGCCTGCTGAGCCACGTCCGGGCCGACGACTCCGGCTGGCCCGCCCTCATCGACCGCTGCTGGCGCACCCTGGTCGACTCGGGCGTTCCACGACGCATCCGTCCCGGCTTCTGGGACAACAACGGCCGCTGCTGCGGCACCGCCGGTGTCCTCGCCCTCGCCTGTGACCGCCAGGTCGAACGCGGCGACGGCAGCGACTTCGCCGATGCCCTCGTCGCCGACCTCGCGGCCCGCGCGAGGACCGACAACGACGGCTTCTGCTGGTCCAACTTCGAACACCGTGAGACGCCTGGTGACCTCGCGCCCACGACCGGCTGGGCCATGGGCAACGCGGGCATCATTCGTGAACTCCTTCGCCATGCCCGCATCACGACACACCGCGACCCGAGGTACGCGGTCCCCTTCCCGGATCACCCGTCCACCGGCTGAAGGTCCCCCTCACGGCCCGGTCCGGACAGGCCTCGGCGACCCGGTCCCACACCCCCTTCGCGGCGATCCGGCCACCGGCCTACCGGCGTCCGTCTTCAGCCTCGCCGCATTCCTCGACCCACGCGCAGAGCCGGCGCATGACGCTCAGGAACTGGGGGGTGGGGTCCGGGCGGCCCCGCATGTGGGGCGCGTCCTGGAGCCACCGCTGCCACAGCCCCTCCGGCTGCCGGAGGCGGTCGGCCCGTCCACCTCCGAGGTTCAGGTCGACGTACGCATGAATCGGCCGCGTTCAGGATCCTCCAGACGCAGCAGGCCGCCGCCGAGCTTCAGATAGCGCCGCTGGGGCGTGACGTAGCGGCGAACCAGGGCCGGCAACTCGGGGCCGCCGTGAGGATTGCGTATCACGCCGCCGATTCTGCCCCGCCCCCGCGCAGGGGAGACCGCGCGGGTCAGCCGCCGTGGAGGCCCCACGCGTCGAGGCCACCGTAGACGAGCGCTTCGAGGCCGACGGGGGTGTCGTCCGCCTTCGCGGAGGACCTCTTCACGTCGCTCCTGGACGAGCTCGGCTTCCCGGAGGCCCCCGTCTCCTGACCAAGGATCTGGCCGGCACGCCGGTCCCAGCTCAGGATGTGTCGCGCGCCAGGACGACGACGGCTGCCAGAAGCAGGATCGACCCGAGTGCCAGGGACAGGCTGATCCGTTCACCGAGCAGGGCGGCCAGGAAGGCGGCGGTGGCGGGCTCCAGGAGCACGAGCACGGATGCGGTGGTACTGCGGACCGTGGTCAGCCCGGAAAAGTACCAGCGGTAGGCGAGCAGGGTCGGGACGACGCCGAGGAAGATGAGCCAACTGGCGGAAACGGCGGCATGTTCAGCACGGGGCCAGGCCCCCTGGGCCAGCGCGAAGGGCGCCAGACACAGTGCGCCCGCAGTCCACGTGGCCGCGTCCGCGGTCGCTTGCCCGGTGCGGCGGGCGTGCAGGGTGACGGCGCTGTAACCGACGGCGGAGAGCAGAGCCACCGCGATGCCCACCGCCGGACGGGGCCCGGACACCGGGCGCGCGACCAGGAGAAGCAGACCGAGCAGTGCGATCGCGATCGCGGCAGTGCCGCGCCTGGTGAGCCGTTCGTCCAGAAAGACGAAGGCTCCGATACTGACCAGGACCGGGCTCGCGCCGAGGGTGATCATCGTGCCGAGGGCGAGCCCAGCGCCTTGGACGGCGCCGAAGTAGGCCGTCTGATAGGCCGCCAGTGCGACTCCGGTGAGTACGGTGGCGCGTCGGCACGACGTGGGCCGGAAGTCGACAGGTCGGCGCGGGTGTTGGGCGGTCAGCACGGCCGCCGCGATGGCGAAGCGCCAGAACGACACCGCGACGGGGCCGAGGCCGCTGGTGCGGAACAGTTCGTGTGCTGCGGCACCGCCTGCGCCCCAGGCGATGGCGGCGGCGGAAACGGAGAGCAGACCACGCCGTAGCGGCGTGAGGGCATGCGTGATCATCTGGTGTGTCTCCACGATGGATGGCCGGAGGAGGTCCGCTTGGCGGGCGGGCGGCATCCATCGCCCCAGCAGCTGTGCTGCCGGGGTCGGGACTGGTCTGCGCGCTGCCCGCTAGCGGGCGGGCGGCGGCGAGATCGTGAAGCGCATGGGGGAACCCTAGTGCGGCCGTTTCGGCGGCTGCGACTGCTTTTCAGGGTGGACGAGGCGGACGGACCACCGGCTCCGCAGCGTGGACCAACCCACCCGGAAGCCTGGCGGCGAGGCTCTGCGGTTGTCCGGCGCCGTCAGGACGGAGCGCCCCCGCCCTCCCCCCGCTGCCGCCGGTAGTGGCGAGCGGCCCTCGCGCGGTTGCCGCAGGACGGTTTGCACCACTCCTGGCGGCCGTGGCTCTTGACGAAGTAGCGCACGCAGCGGGGCGCGGTGCAGGAGCGGAGCTGCGTACGCTGCGGGCCGCTGAGGAAGTTGATCGCGTCGCGGGCCAGGGCGGCGAGCAGCCGGACGGACGGGTCGGTCTCCGCGGACAGCAGCCGGACGGCCGGAACTCCCTCTCCCGGCCAGTCGAGTTGAGGCGCCACCGGCTCCCGCGTGGCGGCCGCGTTGAGGCGGGCCGTCGCCTCCTCGGCGGGCATCAGGCGGTGGGCGTCCGCCGGGCTGGGGGGCGCGGGGCTGACCGCTCGGGCGAACAGGGCACGGACCGCCTGCCGGAGCTCGACGAGGTCGAGCCTGAGGCGCTCGTCCGCGACGGGTTCGGCGGCCGGCACCTCACTCCGCTCCTGGATCCAGCGCGTCGTCCCCTCCACCGTGGCGAGGTCGTCCGCGACGCCGCCATCCCCGTCGTGGCGGATCGTGCTCGCGAGTTCCAACGCCGGCCAGCGCTCCACAAGTCGTCCCTTCCCTCTCGGTCCCCGGTCACCGACCACTTGAACACACCTCTGCGCACACCCTAAAGTCCCTAACGGCAAAACAGAAAACTTCCGTTAGGCACCGCCATGGGAGGCGACTCCGGCATGACCCTGCTCGCACAGATCAGCGACCTGCACCTGGACGGCAGCGCGCGGGCGACCCGCCGCGCCACCCGCGTCATGGACTACCTGCGCACCCTGCCCCGACCGGTCGACGCGCTCCTGGTCACCGGGGACATCGCCGACCACGGCACGGAGGCGGAGTACGAGGAGGCGGCCCGCATCCTGGCCGCCCCCTTCCCCGTACTCATGTGCCCCGGCAACCACGACGCGCGCCCGGCGTACCGCAAGGCCCTCCTCGGAGAGGCGCCCGGCGAGGGCCCCGTCAACCGGGCCCACCACATCGCCGGCACCGCGATCCTGATGTGCGATGCGACCATCCCCGGCCGCGACGAGGGCCGCCTCGACGCCGAAACGCTGACCTGGATCGACACCACGCTGACCGCGCTGCCGCGGGACACCCCCGCGCTGATCGCCTTCCACCAGCCGCCGGTCGAGCTCCACCACCCGCTGCCCGACTCCTGCAGGCTCGAAGAGCCGGGCGCCCTGGCCGACTTGCTCGCCGCACACCCGCAGGTCGCCGCGGTCCTCACCGGCCACGCCCACACCGCCGCCGCGTCCACCTTCGCGGGGCGGCCGTTGATCGTCGGCCCGGCGGTCACCTGGACCCTGCGCCTGCCGTGGGAGGGCGACGAGGTCGCGGATCTGGAACAGCCGCCCGGCCTCGCGTTCCACATCCTGTCCGACGACGGCCGCCTGACCACCCACTACCGGGTCGTGCTCTGATCCCCGTGGCCCACCCCGTCGCGGTCGCCGGGTTCCTGGTCGCGATCCTGCCGCTGATCGCGACGCCCGGGGCCAGCCTGGCCCTGCTGATCCAGTACGTCACCGAGGGCGGCCGCCGCCGCGCGCTTCCGGTCGTCCTCGGTACGGTCACGGGCCTGTACGTCCACGCCGCGCTCGCCGCGGCCGGCCTGTCGGCCCTGGTCATGCACTCCAGCGTGGCCTTCACGGCGATCAGGCTCACCGGAGCGGTCTACCTGATCGGCCTCGGCCTGTGGACCTGGCACACCGCGACCCCGGCCCCGCGCCGCCGCCCGAGGCGTCGTACGGACTCCGTATACGCCCAGGCGTTCCTGGCCAACGTCCTCAACCCGAAGGCGGCCGCGATCTACCTGACCCTGGCCCCCCAGTTCCTCACACCCCACGACCCCCTACCCGCCCAACTCCTCACCCTGGCCACGGCCCAGGCCCTCCTGCTCACCCTCTGGCTGACCGCCTGGACCTTCCTCATCCTCCGAGCGACCCGCATCCTCCAGACCCCCCGATTCAAACGAAGGGCCGCCCGGGCCACATCGGCGATCCTGATCGCACTCGGGGTCCGGGCGGCGGTGGCGTGACCCCGATGCCCGAGCGCGGCCGGATCACTCCCTCACCGGCAGGCACTCGGCCAGCAGGTCCACGACATCGCACCAGGCTCGCTGCGCGTGCCGTGGGTGGTGGCCGACGCCGGGGGGCGCGGCGTGGTCGACCGGTGGGTGGTGGAACGCGTGCAGGGCGCCGCCGTAGACAACGAAGCGCCAGTCGACGCCCGCCGACTGCATATCGGCCGTGAACGCGTCCCGTTGCGCGGGCCCCATGATCGGGTCCTCCGACCCGACCCCGGCCCACACCGGGCAGCGGATGCGCGCGGTCTCGCCCGGTCGGCCGGTGCCCAGTCCGTTGACGGTCCCGATCACCCGCAGGTCGACGCCGTCGCGCCCGAGTTCCAGCGCGATCATGCCGCCGGTGCCGTAGCCGATGGCGGCGATCCGGTCGGGATCGGCCCTGGGTTCGGCGCGCAGTACGTCGAGCGCCGCGTGGCCGATGCCGCGCATCCGGTCGGGGTCGTCGAGCAGCGGCATGCAGCGGGCCAGCATCTCCCCGGGTTCGCCCAGGTACCGCCCGCCGTGGAGGTCGAAGGCCAGGGTTACGTAGCCGAGTTCGGCAAGGGCCTCCGCCCGGCGCCGCTCGACGTCGCTGAGGCCCATGCCCTCCGGCCCGAGCAGCACGGCGGGCCGGCGGCCGGTGCCGGCCGGGAGCGCGAGGTGGCCGACCATCGTCAGACCGTCGGCCGGGTACGTGACCGTGCGCGTGGTAACCGTCGTCATGGGACGGACCGTAGTGCGCGCCGAGCACGGCCGGGCCGGCGTTCACCGCAGGCGGAAGCCGTGAGCTGCTCGGGCGCGCTCTAGAGCAGCCGCCTCACCACGACCTCGGCCGCCCTCGCAAGGCGCTCCGCCTCACCCGGATGAGCCCGCCCCAGCGGCCCCGCATTCTCGCTGTGCGCGACGAGCCTGAAGATCAGTGCGCGGATCAGCATCTGCGGCCAGTCGGGATGGTCGCCGCCGGCCGTCAACAGCTCGGGCGGAAGGTCGAACCACAGCAGCCCGTCCGCGATCACGACCGCCTCGGCGAACAACGGCGGCCGCCAGTACGGGGAGAAGTCGATCACGACGGGCGCCTGATCCGGAGCGAACAGGACATTGCCCGTGAGGTCACCGTGGATGAGCTGAGCGGCGTCCTGCGCAACGGGGCGCCTCAGGTCCAGCAAGTTCGAGAACGGTACGGCGAGGTCATCGATCACGTCGATGTCCTGCTCGCCCCACGCGACCCGGTCGGCCACCGCCCACGGGTGCGTCTGCCGACCGAGGAACTCGGGCCGGGGCGCTCGCCGCAGGGCCTCGTGGAACGCGCGACCGGCACTGAGCACACCAACCCAGTGCCCCTCCGGTCCGGACTGACCGGTCAGGAACTCACTGGCGGTCCACCCGTCCACGACGCACCGCCCGTCGACGGCCCGCAAGGGCAGCGGAACGCGGAAGCCGCTTTCCGACGCGAGCCCTTCGAACAGGCAGGTCGCCCACTCGGCCTCGTCGTCAGGGCCCTCGGCGGGCTTGAACACGTACGCCCCGACGAGGACGCTCCGACCCTGCCCACCGGCCAGCGGGACGGCGAAGCCCTTCACCCCAAAAGCATCGAGGACCGCAGGGGAGGGCACGGCGCTGCTCGGCATGTCAGTCACGCCGGGCATCATGCCGAGGTCATCGCGCCCTGCGCACCTTGTTTATGCCCGAGTCCGAGAGACGCACCAGCCGCGTCGGCGGTCTCTTCGGAACACCCCCGGTGAACAGGGCTGGGTCCGGTTCCCCGCGTACTCGCCGGGGGTCACGATGGGGATGCCGTCGGCCGGCCGCTCGTGCCGGCTCAGCCGCGACGTGGTGGGGTGAGCTTCTCCAGGTCGAGGTTGATCTCGAAGGGCACCGGCCGGCTGAGCGAGCCCCTGAAGATGCCGACGGGTACGTAGGTGGCGGTCGGCCCGTCCAGTTCGTAGATGTGGACGACGGGTGCTCCGTCCTCGTCCTCGATGCGCCAGTAGTGCGGGATGCCGGCCTCCGCGTACTTCCGCAGCTTCACCGTGCGGTCCCGGTGTGCGGACTCGGGGGAGACCACCTCTACCGCGAGTCGTACTTCCTCCGGCGCGAACCAGGTGCGGTCACCATCGAAGTCCGCCGTCGTCACCAGCAGATCCGGCTCGGGCCGATTGCGCTGATCGAGTCTGATGGTCATCTCCCGTCCGACCCTCACATCGGCCGGTGCCTGCTCCATGAGAGCCACGGTGAGCATCGTGACGAGATGGCCGTGCCACCACCGCTGCGGGGACATCATGAAGACGAGGGCTCCGTCGATCAGCTCGGTGTGGCGCGGTGCTTCCGGGAGGCGGTCCAGATCCTCCGCGTACCAGCCTTCCGCGCGGGGCGGGCGCATCCAGTCGGGCAGTGCGGTCATGCCTCAACCGTAGCGACTCGGCCAGGCCGGGACCACGAGGCCGCGCGCCGAACACGGTCCGCGCTACAACGCTTCCGGCGCCCGCCGCCCCGGGGTGCCCTCGGCAGTGGTCGCGATCGTCGGCACCCCCCGGAACGACAGCACCACGGCCAGCGCGCAGCCGCCGGTGATCGCCCAGTCGGCCAGGTTCATCACGCTGAAGTCCCGGACGGCGATGAAGTCGACCACCGCGCCCTGGAGGTCGCCCGGGGCGCGGAAGAGTCGGTCGGTCAGGTTGCCGAGGGCGCCGCCGAGGAGCAGGCCGAGGGCGACCGCCCACGGGGTGCTCGCCAGGCGGCGTGAGTAGCGGATCACGACGACGACCACGGCCGTGGCGACCAGGGTGAAGACGATCGTCGTCGCCGCACCCATGCCGAAGGCGGCGCCGGGGTTGCGCTGGACCCGCAGCACGAGCCAGTCCCCGAGCACGGACACGGTCGTACGGCCTTCGAGCTTCGCGACCACCGCCAGCTTGGTCCCGAGGTCCACGGCGTACGCGAGGGCGGCGACCGCCCACAGCAGGTAGGCGCGCCTGCGCACACTCGTCGTCACGTCCGGCATGCTCGCCCTCCTGGCCCTCGTCGCACCACGGACGGCAGGCTCCCGGCAGGGAACGTATCCCGCTCAGGGGCTCCCCGTCACCGTCCGCCCGCCCGGTCCCGCAGCTCACGCCGCAGGATCTTCCCCGACGCCGCCCGGGGCACCGTCTCGATGAATTCGACCTGGCGCACCTTCTTGTACGGGGCCACCCGCTCCGCCACCCAGGCCATCAGCCCCTCCGCCGTGACCGCCGCCCCCGCGCCCCGCACCACGTAGGCCTTCGGGATTTCGTTGCCGTCGGGGTCCTGGATGCCGATCACCGCCGCGTCCGCCACCGCCTCGTGGCCGAGCAGCAGCGCCTCCAGCTCCGCGGGGGCGACCTGGTAGCCCTTGTACTTGATGAGCTCCTTCACGCGGTCGACCACGAAGAGCCAGCCCGCCTCGTCCACCCGGCCGACGTCGCCGGTGTGCACCCAGCCGTCCGGGTCGATCATCGCGGCGGTGGCGTCGGGGCGGCCCAGGTAGCCCTTCATGACCTGGGGGCCCCGGATCAGGATCTCGCCGGGCTCCCCGGGCGGGGCGTCGGCGGACGGGTCGTCCAGGGACACGATCCGCATCTCCGTGCTCGGGAGCAGCGTGCCGACCGCCCCCGGCGGCGGGTTCTCGGCGGCGAGCGGGACGACGTGGGTGCCCGGGGACAGCTCCGTCATGCCGTACGCCTGGCGGACCGGCGGCAGGCCCAGGCGGCGGGAGCACGCGGCGGCCAGGTCCGCGTCGAGCGGGGCGGCGGCGCTGACGATGTACTCCAGCGAGGACAGGTCGTAGCGGTCGACCACCGGGTGCTTCGCGAGGGCCAGGACGATCGGCGGAGCCACGTACAGGCCGTTGATGCGGTGCGTCTCGATCGCCGCCAGGAACTGCGCGAGGTCGAAGCGCGGGAGGACGACGACCGTCGCGCCCAGCCGCAGCGGGGCGTTCATCAGGGCCGTGAGGCCGTAGATGTGGAAGAACGGGAGGACCGCGAGAATGCGGTGACCCTCCCCCAACGGCACGAACGGGGCCAGCTGTTCCAGGTTCGTCGCCATCGACCGGTGCGTCAGCATCACCCCCTTCGGGGCGCCCGTCGTCCCCGAGGAGTACGGGAGGGCCGCGACGTCCTCCGCCGGGTCCACGGTCACCATCGGTTCCGGGGCGGTCGTGGTGAGCATGTCCAGGAGCGAGGTGTGGCCCTCCGCGTGGTCGCAGACGAACACCTCCTCGATGCCGCCCACGAGTTCGGCCGCCCGGCGCGCGACCGCGAGCAGCGGGGACACCGTGACGATCCAGCGCGCGGAGGAGTCGCGGAGCTGCTTCGCGAACTCCTCCGCCGTCGCCAGCGGGTGCACCGTCGTGACCGTGGCGCCCGCCCGCGTCGCGGCGTAGAAGACGGCCGGGTACGCGATGGTGTTGGGGCTGTGCAGGGCGAGCACGTCCCCCTTGACCAGGCCGGCGGCGGCGAGACCGGCGGCGATCCTACGGTGGAAGGCGTCGAGCTGCGCGTAGGTGAGGCGGCTGGACTCGTTGGCGCCGTCGATCAGGGCGACGGTCTCGCCGAACCGCTCGGTGGCGTGCCCGAGCACCGCGTCGTGGATGGCGGCGTCGAGCGGCTGGACATCGGGGTAATCGCTGCGGAACACGTGCGCCATGCTGGGTCGGTCCCTTCGATGCGGTGGGGGGCGGCCTCTGGCTTGTGTACGGGCAACTGTGCGCCCGTCAGTACGACTTGGGGAGACCCAGCGTCTGGTGGGATACGTAGTTCAGGATCATTTCCCGGCTGACGGGAGCGATCCGCGCCACCCGCGCCCCCGTGATCAGCGACGCCAGCCCGTACTCGCGGGTGAGCCCGTTGCCGCCCAGCGTGTGCACCGCCTGGTCCACCGCCCGCACGCACGCCTCGCCCGCCGCGTACTTCGCCATGTTCGCCGCCTCGCCCGCGCCGACGTCGTCGCCCGCGTCGTAGAGCCGGGCGGCCTTCTGCATCATCAGGCGGGCCAGTTCGAGTTCGATGTGGGCCTGGGCCAGCGGGTGGGCGATGGCCTGGTGGGCGCCGATGGGCTCCTTCCAGACCTGGCGCGTCTTCGCGTACTCGACCGCCCGGCCGAGCGCGTAACGCCCCATGCCGATACCGAAGGCCGCGGTCATGATGCGCTCCGGGTTGAGCCCGGCGAAGAGCTGGAGCAGCCCCGCATCCTCGTCCCCTACCAGTGCGTCCGCCGGCAACCGCACGTCGTCCAGGACCAGTTCGAACTGCTTCTCCGGCGCGTGGACCTCCATGTCGATCCGGTTCCGCTGGAAGCCGGGCGTCTCGCGCGGGACGATGAACAGGCAGGCCTTGAGCTTGCCGGTCCTCGCGTCCTCGGTGCGGCCGACGATCAGCGTGGCGTCCGCGATGTCCACACCGGACACGAACACCTTGCGGCCGGTGAGGACCCAGTCCCCGCCGTCCCGGCGCGCCGTGGTCGTGATGCGGTGCGAGTTGGAGCCGGCGTCCGGCTCGGTGATGCCGAAGGCCATGGTGAGGGAGCCGTCGGCGAGGCCGGGGAGCCACTGCCGCTTCTGCTCCTCCGTGCCGAAGCGGGATATCACCGTGCCGCAGATCGCGGGCGACACGATCATCATCAGGAGCGGTGAGCCGGAGGCACCCAACTCCTCCAGCACGATGGACAGTTCCGCCATCCCGGCGCCGCCGCCCCCGTACTCCTCGGGGAGGTTCACGCCGAGGAAGCCCGCCTTCGCGGCGTCGGCCCACAGCTCGCGGGGGTGGCCGCCCTCGCTGACGAGGGACTGCATGTACTCGCGCCCGTACCGCTTCCCGAGGGCGGCGACGGCGGCGCGCAGGGCCTGGTGCTCTTCGGTTTCGAGGACGGTGCTCGTGCTCATGCGTGCTCCTCAGCAGGGTCTGCGGATTCCGTGACTACGGCGAGCAGGGCGCCGACCTCCACCTGGAGGCCGGGCGCGGCGTGCAGGGCGGTGAGGGTGCCGGAGGCGGGGGCGAGGATGCGGTGCTCCATCTTCATCGCCTCCAGCCAGATCAGCGGCTGCCCGGCCTCCACGGCGGCCCCCTCCGCGAGGCCGTCCGCGAGGCGGACCACCGTGCCGGGCATGGGAGCGAGCAGCGAGCCGGGCTCGGTGCGGTCGGCCGGGTCGGTGAAGCGGGGCAGGGCGGTGAAGGTGTACGCGCCGGAGGCGGTGTCCACGTACGCCCTGGTGTCGCTCCGGAACACCTCGAAGTGCCGGGTGACACCGCCGTGTTCGAGGGCGGCCCGGACGCGGCCCGCCGACACCACGCGGACGCCGTCGGTGCCGATGCCGCCGACGGTCAGGCCGCCGTCGCGGGTGGGCCGGTAGGTGACCTCGTGCTCACCCCCGTCCGGTTCGCTGCGGTAGCGCCGGAGCTGGGGCTGCGAGGGGAGGTTGCGCCAGGCGCCGAAGCGGACGAAGCCGCCCCTGGTGGTGGAGGTGGCGTTACGGGCCGCCTCGACCACGGCGGCGGCGGTGGCCGCGAGCCGGGCGGACGTCTCGTCCGGGGCAGGGGTCAGCTCCGACAGGTGCCGGTCGTAGAACCCGGTGTCCAGGTGCCCGCCCACGAAGTCCGGGTGCCGCAACGACCGGACGAGGAGGTCCCGGTTGGTCACCGGCCCGTGGATGCGCGCCCGCTCCAGCGCGCGGGCGAGCAGCCGCACCGCCTCGGCCCTGGTCGGCGCCCGGGCGATCACCTTGGCGATCATCGGGTCGTAGTGCACGCCGATCGTGTCGCCGCCCTTGTAGCCGGTGTCCAGGCGAAGTCCGGGCTCCTTCGGCACATAGAGCGAGAGCAGTGCTCCGGTCTGCGGCTGCCAGTCTCGCGCCGGGTCCTCCGCGTACAGCCGGGCCTCCACCGCATGCCCGGACGGTGACGGGGGCTCGGCGCACGGCAGCGGCTCGCCCTCCGCGATCCGGAGCTGAAGCGCGACGAGGTCGAGCCCGAACACCTCCTCGGTCACCGGGTGCTCCACCTGAAGGCGCGTGTTCATCTCCAGGAAGTACGGCCGCCCGTCCGAGGCGACCAGGAACTCCACGGTCCCGGCCCCCCGGTACCCCACGGCCCGGGCAGCCGCCACCGCCGCCTCGTGCAGCCGCCCCCGCAGCTCCTCCGGCAGACCCGGAGCCGGCGCCTCCTCGATGACCTTCTGGTGCCGCCGCTGGAGCGAGCAGTCCCGGGTCCCCAGCGCCCACACCCCGCCGTGCTCGTCCGCCATCACCTGGACCTCGACGTGCCGGCCGCGCTCCACGTACGGCTCGGCGAACACCTCCCCGTCCCCGAACGCGGACAGCGCCTCGGCCCCGGCGGCAGTCAACTCCCCGGGCAGATCGACAAGTTCCCGCACGATCCGCATCCCGCGCCCACCGCCGCCCGATGCCGCCTTCAACAGCAGCGGCAGGTCTTCGGCCGTCGCGGCGGACGGGTCCACCGGCGCGAGGAGCGGCACCCCGGCGGCGGCCATCAGCTCCTTGGCGCGGGTCTTCGACGCCATCAGCTCGATCGCCTTCACGGGCGGCCCGATCCACCGCAGCCCGGCGTCCTGCACGGTGGCGGCGAAGCCCGCGTTCTCGGAGAGGAACCCGTATCCGGGGTGCACGGCGTCCGCCCCGGCCGCGAGCGCGGCGGCCACGACGAGATCGCCGCGCAGATACGTATCGGCGGGGGCCGCGCCCGGCAGCCGTACGGCGGTGTCGGCCTCCCGGACGTGCAGCGCACCGGCGTCCGCGTCGGAGTACACGGCGACGGTGGCGATGCCGAGGTCGCGGCAGGTGCGGAAGATCCGGCAGGCGATCTCGCCCCGGTTCGCGACGAGCAGACTCTTGATCACGTGGAGCTCCCTCACATCCGGAAGATTCCGAAGCCGCCCCGGGTGCCCTCGACCGGTGCGGTGTGGATGGCGGACAGGCACAGGCCGAGGACGGTCCGGGTGTCGCGCGGGTCGATGACCCCGTCGTCGTACAGCCGCCCGGACAGGAACATCGGCAGTGACTCGGATTCGATCTGCTGCTCGACCATCGCGCGCAGGGCGGCGTCCGCCTCGTCGTCGTACGGGCGGCCCTTCGCGGCGGCCGAGGCGCGGGCGACGATGGAGAGCACCCCGGCGAGCTGCTGCGGGCCCATGACGGCGGACTTGCTGCCGGGCCACGCGAAGAGGAAGCGCGGGTCGTACGCCCTGCCGCACATGCCGTAGTGCCCGGCGCCGTAGGAGGCGCCCATCAGGACCGACAGGTGCGGGACCTTGGAGTTCGAGACGGCGTTGATCATCATCGCGCCGTGCTTGATGATGCCGCCCTGCTCGTACTCCTTGCCGACCATGTAGCCGGTGGTGTTGTGCAGGAAGAGCAGCGGGATGTCGCGCTGGTTGGCGAGCTGGATGAACTGCGCGGCCTTCTGCGACTCCTCGCTGAAAAGGACGCCTTGCGCGTTGGCGAGGATGCCGACCGGGTAGCCGTGCAGCCGCGCCCACCCGGTGACCAGGCTCGTCCCGTACAGCGGTTTGAACGCGTCGAAGTCCGAGCCGTCGACCAGCCGGGCGATCACCTCGCTCGGGTCGAACGGCACCTTCAGGTCGCCGGGCACGATGCCGATCAGCTCGTCCTCGTCGTACTTGGGCGGCTCGGCGGGCCCCGGATCGGCTTGCGCCTTGCGCCAGTTGAGGCGGGCGACGATCCGGCGGGCCTGGCGGAGCGCGTCGTGCTCGTCCACGGCGAAGTGGTCGGCGAGCCCGGACGTACGGGCGTGCATCGCGGCCCCGCCGAGCGATTCGTCGTCGCTCTCCTCACCGGTCGCCATCTTGACGAGGGGCGGTCCGCCCAGGAAGACCTTCGAGCGTTCCTGGATCATCACGGTGTGGTCGGACATGCCGGGGACGTACGCGCCTCCGGCGGTCGAATTGCCGAAGACCACGGCGACGGTGGGGATTCCGGCGGCGGAGAGCCGCGTGAGGTCGCGGAAGAGCGCGCCGCCGGGGATGAATATCTCTTTCTGGGACGGGAGATCGGCGCCCCCGGACTCGACCAGGCTGATGCACGGCAGCCGGTTGGCGAAGGCGATCTCGTTCGCCCGCAGCGCCTTCTTCAGCGTCCATGGATTCGACGCCCCGCCGCGTACGGTCGGGTCGTTGGCGGTGATCAGGCACTCCACGCCCTCCACCACCCCGATCCCGGTGACGAGCGAGGCGCCGACCGCGTATTCGCTGCCCCAGGCGGCCAGCGGTGACAGCTCCAGGAACGGCGTGTCCGGGTCGATCAGCAGCTCGATGCGCTCGCGGGCGAGCAGCTTGCCGCGCTTGCGGTGCCGCTCGACGTACTTCTCGCCGCCGCCCTCCAGCGCCTTGGCGTGCGCGGCCTCCAGCTCGGCCAGCTTGTCGAGCATGGCGGCCCGGTTGGCCGCGTAGTCGGGGCTCGCGGTGTCGAGCCCGGTGGGCAGGACGGTCATGCGGGCACCTCCAGAAGGATCACGGGTATCTCCAGATGGCGGGCGCGCAGCCACTCCCCCAGCGCCTTGGCCTGCGGGTCGAAGCGGTGCTGCGCGGCGACGCCTTCGCCGAGCAGCCCGTGCACGGTGAAGTTCAACGCCCGCAGGTTCGGCAGGACATGGCGTACGACGGTGAGTTCGCCGGTCTCCGGGAGGAGTTCCCGGAAGCGGTCGACGGTCAGCTCGTGCGCGAGCCACCGCCACGCGGTCTCGTCCCGGACCCACACCCCGACGTTGGCGTCCCCGCCCTTGTCCCCGCTCCGGGCCCCGGCGACGCGGCCGAGGGGAGCGCGCACCACAGGCCCGGGCTCCAACGGCCTTGGCAAGGGCGGCTGTTCGACGCCCCAAAGCTCCAGCGTCCGAACCGGACGATCAATCGTGCGGCGCGTCCCGTCCGGCAGTACGGCCACGTGCTCCACGTCCCCCGCCGGTACGTACCGCGCCTCGAACACCCCGTACGGCGCGCCCTTCCCGGGCGGGGCGGTGACATGGAAACCGGGGTAGCTGCCGAGGGCCAGCTCGATCGCCGCGCCGGACAACGCCCGTCCCACGGGCTCCTGTTCGGGGTCCCGGACGACCAGTCGGAGCAGGGCGCTCGCGGTCTCCTCGGTGTCGGCGTCGGCCCTGTCCGTACGGGCCAGCTCCCAGCGGACCTCCTGCGGCCGGCGTCCGGCGCGCGCGAAGGCGTCCGCGAACTGGTCCTGGACGAGAGACGCCTTGGCCTCGATGTCGAGACCGGTGAGCACGAAGACGACCTCGTTGCGCCAGCCGCCGAGCCGGGTCAGCCCGGCCTTCAGCGTGGGCGGCGGGGCCTCGCCGCGTACGCCGGAGACCGCGACCCGGTCCGGGCCGTCCTGCGTCAGCCGTACGGTGTCGAGCCGGGCGGTGACGTCGGGGCCCGCGTACCGGGCTCCGGCGGTCTCGTACAGGAGTTGGGCGGTGACCGTGCCGAGGTCCACGACGCCCCCGGTGCCGTCGTGCTTGGTGATGACGGAGCTGCCGTCCGCGTGGATCTCCGCGACCGGGAAGCCGGGGCGGCGGATGTCGCGGTCGCGGAAGAAGGCGTAGTTGCCGCCCGTGGCCTGCGTACCGCACTCCAGGACGTGCCCGGCGACGACGGCCCCGGCGAGCGCGTCGTGGTCCTCGGGGCCCCAGCCGAAGTGGGCGGCGGCTGGGCCGGTGACGAGGGCGGCGTCCGTCACCCGGCCGGTGACGACGACCTCGGCACCGGCCCGCAGGCAAGCCGCGATGCCTGCCCCACCAAGGTACGCGTTGGCCGTGAGAAAGCCTTCCGGTACGGGGATGTTGTCGCCCTCCACATGGGCGACGCGCACCGGCACGCCCACCTTCTCGGCCAGCTCCCGGATCGCGGCGGCGAGTCCGGCCGGGTTGAGCCCGCCCGCGTTGGCGACGATCCGCACCCCGCGCTCCTGGGCGAGCCCGAGCCCGTCCTCCAACTGCCGGAGGAACGTGGAGGCGTAGCCGCGCGAGGGGTCCTTCAGGCGGCTGCGGCCGAGGATGAGCATGGTCAGCTCGGCGAGATAGTCGCCGGTGAGGACGTCGAGCGGGCCGCCGGTGAGCATCTCGCGCAGGGCGTCGAAGCGGTCGCCGTAGAACCCGGAGGCGTTGCCGATGCGGAGGGGCATCCCCGGGCCCCGGGTCATCGCTCCCCCTTAGGCGCCCGGCCCGCCCCCGCCGGCCCCGCGAACGCCTGGGCGATCGACAGCCAGGCGTCCGCGTCCGCCCCCTCCGCGCGCACCGCCAGGTCGTCGCGGTGGGCGCGCTGCGTGACGAGCAGGCAGAAGTCGTACAGCGGCCCGGTGACCCGCTGGGCGGCGCCCTCGGGGCCGTACGTGATCAACTCGCCGCCCGGCGCCACCAGTTCCACCCGGAACTCCTCGGCGGGCGGCTGCTTCCCCCGTACGAAGTAGGCGTAGTCCCGGGCCCGGACGCCGATGCGGGCCACGTGGCGCAGCCGGGCGGTGGGGGTGCGGGTGGCCCCGAGGGCGTCGGCGATGTCCTGGCCGTGCGCCCAGGTCTCCATCAGCCGCCCGGTCGCCATGGAGGCGACGCTCATCGGCGGCCCGTACCAGGGGAACTTCGACCCGGCGGGCGCCGCGCGCAGGGCCTCCTGCAGGCGCTCGCGGCCCTCGCGCCAGCGGACGAGCAGCGCGTCCGGCGGATACGCGGCGACGACCTCGTCGGCGGCGCGGTCCACGAAGCCCTCGGGGTCCTCCATGGCCTTCGCCACCTCGTCCCCGAAGCGGTCGGGGTCGGTGACGGAGATCAGCGCGACGTCGTCCGTCCAGCTCAGGTGGGCGATCTGGTGGGCGAGGGTCCACCCCTCGGCCGGGGTCTCCCCCGCCCACTGTCTCGCGGTCGCCCCGGCGACGAGCAGATCGAGCTCCAGGCTCTCGCTGCGCAGATCGTCCAGCACGGCTGAGGCATCGGACACGGTGCGCTCCCCTCGGGGCGTGACGGCGTGCCCGGGAGCCTGCCAGCGGAACGCAAAACAATCAAGCATGCTTGCATGATTT
This sequence comes from Streptomyces sp. NPDC097595, assembly GCF_044761525.1. Taxonomy (NCBI): domain Bacteria; kingdom Bacillati; phylum Actinomycetota; class Actinomycetes; order Kitasatosporales; family Streptomycetaceae; genus Streptomyces; species Streptomyces sp. NPDC097595. The sequence goes on from NZ_JBIWCN010000010.1 coordinate 24,727, forward strand.
TTTTACGCTGACCGGCTCCGCCTCCCGGGAGGCGACCCGCGGCGCGGCCGCGTTCCGCAGCAGCGTCGCCGCCAGCACCAGCGCTACGGTGACGAGCCCCGCACCCACGCGGAAGGCGAGCTGGTAGCCGGAGGTCAGGGCCTCCACCGTGCTCGTACCGCCGCCGGTCAGCGCGTCCGTGTGCGAGGTGGCGAGGGTGCTGAGGACGGCCAGGCCGAAGGCGCTGCCGATCTGCTGCATGGTGTTGAACATGCCGGACGCGATGCCCGAGTCCTCCGGCGTCGCCCCGGACATCGCCAGCGTGGCGAGCGACGGCATGGCGAGGCCGAAGCCGATGCCCAGCGGCAGCAGGGCCGGGAGGACGTCCGCCGCGTAACTCCCGTCCGCCGGTACGCGCCCCAGCACCGCGAGCCCCGCCGCGATGAGCGCGAGCCCCGGCAGCAGGACCGTGCGCGGGCCGAAGCGGGCGATCAGAGCGGGCGCGAGGCCGAGGGACAGGGCGCCGATGGCGACCGAGACCGGGAAGAGACCGAGGCCGGTGTGGATCTCGTCGTACCCGAGCACCTTCTGCACGTACAGCACGCACAGGAACTGGAAGCTGAACATCCCGGCCACCATCAGCGCCTGGATCCCCATCGCCCCCGCGACCACCCGCGACCGGAACACGCGCAGCGGAAGCAGCGGGTGGGCCGCCCTCGCCTGGCGTACAACGAACCCGCCGAGCAGGGCGAGGGCGGCGGCACCGAGGCCCAGCGTGTGCGCCGAGGCCCAGCCGTGCTCGGCGGTCCCGACGATCGTGTAGACGCCGAGCATCAGCGCGGAGGTGACCAGGAGCGCGCCCAGGGCATCGGTCCCCCGGCCCAGGCCGGACCCGCGTTCGGGCGCCAGGACGCGTCCGGCGGCGAGCACGGCGGCGGCGCCGATCGGCACGTTGATGACGAAGATCCAGTGCCAGCTGAGGGCCTGCGTGAGGACGCCGCCCGCGAGGAGGCCGAGCGAGCCTCCGGCGGACTGGACGAAGCTGTAGACGCCGATCGCCTTCGCCCGCTCCCTCGCCTCCGGGAACAGGGTCACCACCATGCCGAGCGTGCCGGCCGAGGTCACCGCGCCGCCCACGCCCTGGACGAACCGGGAGGCGAGCAGCATCGCCGGGTCCTGCGCGAGCCCGCACAGCAGCGAGGCCGCCGTGAAGAGGGCGAGACCGGCGACGAAGACGCGCTTGCGTCCGACGAGGTCGCCGAGGCGTCCGGAGAGCAGCAGCAGGCCGCCGAAGGGGACGAGGTAGATGTTGACCACCCAGGCCAGGGCCGACGGCGAGAAGCCGAGGTCCCGCTGGATGGCGGGGAGCGCCACGTTGACGACGGTGCCGTCGAGGATGACCATCAGCTGGCCCGCGCAGAGGACGGCGAGGGCGCGCCAACGGGAGTGCGGGGCGGCTGTTGCGGTTCGGAACACGGCGACTACCTCCAAAGGTGCACGTCTTGTTACAGGCGTCATCCTCTGTAACCATGAGCCGTTGCGTAAGGAGGCACTTTCATGTCACGCAGTCACACCGATGTGTCCGACCAGGTCATCAACGAGGCGTGCCCGCTCACCGAGGTCCTCGACCGTGTGGCCGGCAAGTGGAGCATCGGGATCCTGGTCGCGGCGGCGCACGGTCCGGTCCGGTTCACCGAGCTGGAGCGGACCATCACGGGCATCAGCCGCCGCATGCTCACCCTGAACCTGCGCAAGCTGGAGCGCGACGGGCTGCTGATCCGGACCGTCTATCCGACGGTGCCGCCCAAGGTGGAGTACAGCCTCACGCCGATGGCCCGTGAGCTGCACGCGACGCTCACCGGGCTCGTCGGCTGGGCGGAGCGCCACCGGGCGGACATCACGGCGGCCCGCGCCGCGTTCGACGCGGGGAGCGCAGCGGGCGCCGCGAAGGCTTCCTAGACGCGAAGGCGTCCTGGACCGGCCGGCTACCGCTTCGCGAGCCCCCGCACCTGACTCCGTACCGCCCCCATGCTCGCCCCGATGACCAGTGCGATGGCGAGGGCGTCCGTGGCGGACAGGGCCTGGTGGAGGATGAGGAATCCGGCCATGGCGGCGATCGCCGGTTCCAGGCTCATCAGGATGGCGAAGGTGGGCGCGGGCAGGCGGCGCAGGGCGATGAGTTCCAGGGTGTACGGGAGTACGGAGCTGAGCAGCGCGACGGCCGCGCCGAGCCCGAGCGTCGTGGGGACGAGGAGCTTGGAGCCCGCGTCCATGATGCCGAGGGGCAGCGAGAGGAGCGCGGCGACCACCATCGCCAGGGCGAGGCCGTCGGCCTGCGGGAAGCGGCGGCCGGTGCGGGCGCTGAAGACGATGTACGCCGCCCACATCGCCCCGGCCCCCAGTGCGTAGGCCGCGCCCACCGGGTCGAGCCGGTCGAAGCCTCCGCCGCTGAGCAGGACGACGCCGCCGAGGGCGAGGCCCGCCCAGACGACGTTGACCAGGCGGCGCGAGGCGATCACGGACAGGGCGAGCGGGCCGAGCACTTCGAGGGTGACGGCGGCGCCGAGCGGGATGCGGTCGGCGGCCTGGTAGAACAGCGTGTTCATGCCGCCCATGGCGATGCCGAAGGCGACGACGGTGCCCCAGTCGGCGCGCGAGTGGCCGCGCAGTTTCGGGCGGCAGACGACGAGCAGGACGAGCGCGGCGGCGGCCAGCCGCAGCGTGACGACGCCGAGCGCCCCGGCCCGGGGCATCAGCAGCACCGCGATGGCGGCGCCGAACTGCACGGAGAGCCCGCCCGCGACGACCAGCGCGACCGGGGCGAGCGCGGCCCGCCGCCCGCCGGGCCGCTCAGGACCGCCGAGCGCCGGCGATGCGACCGCCTCCGGCACGGCGACGGCGGCGGCTGCGGCCGGTTCTGCGGCGGTGGTGGTGGGCCGGTCATTCACTGGGGCCTGTCCTTCTGAGTCCTGAATCGTGCGGTATTTCCACTCCCCCCAGGCTAACGGTCAGAAATTGACAAGTTGAAATCAGAAACAGAACAGTTTTCACCACAAGTTCTTCCCAACCAGTTCCCCAATTCTCATATAGTGACGGGGACTTACTCGCGAATCAGCTGTTCCAGTTGTCCCGCTTGTCTCTGGTGCCACGCTCGTCCGAACCGCCCCGTCCGCCGCCGTCCGCCCCAAGGACTCCGCTTTGCGCCCCTCTAACCGGCCGACCGCACTGGCCTTTCCGGTCACGGTGGCCTTCACCGCAGCCCTGAGCGTGTGGGCGACCTTCGCCGCTCCCGAATCGGCCAGGACCGCGGTGGCCTGGGGCTCCGGCGGGGCCTCCCTGCTGCTCGTGGCCGCCGTCACCACCGCCGTCCACGCCCGGGCCACGGTGCGCCGGCTCCGCGAGACGCACGCCGCCGAAAGCGGCCGGTTCACGGCGGAGGTCTCGCGCATGGTGTCGGCCTCCGCGGCCGAGGCCCAGAAGTTCACCGCGGAGAACGCCCGCTTCAAGGCGGCCGCCGCCGCGGAGACGGCGAAGGTCAAGGAGGAGGCCGAGGCCGGCACCGCCCGCCTCACCGCCGAGAACGCCCGGCTGAAGGCCCGCGCCTCACGCGCCGAGACCGAGCGCTCCGCGGCCCTCACCGCCTGCGCCAACGCGGCCGGCCGGATGCAGGCCCTGGCCACGAGCATGCTCGCCGACCTCCGCGAGATGGAGCACCGGCACACCTCCGAGGACGTCCTCGCCGACCTCCTCCACCTCGACCACCGCACCGCCCAGGCCGGCCGCCTCGCCGACTCCATCGCCGTGCTCACCGGCGCCCGCTCCGGCCGGCGCTGGGCCAAGCCCATCGTCATGGAGTCCGTGCTGCGCGGCGCGATGGGCCGGATCAGCGGCTACCAGCGCGTCCGGCTCCACTCCACCAGCGACGTCGCCGTCGCCGGCCACGCCGCCGAGGGCGTCATGCACGCCCTGGCCGAACTCCTCGACAACGCGGCGAACTTCTCGCCGCCCACCGCCGAGGTCCATGTGTACGTGGAGGAGGTCCCGGCCGGGATCGTCGTCACCGTCGAGGACAGCGGCCTCGTCATGAGCGAGGTGCAGCTGCGCCGGGCGGAGCGCGCGGTCTCCGCCGAGGACGCCGACCTCACCGACCTGACCGGCACCCGCCTCGGGCTCGCCGTCGTCGGCCGGCTGGCCCGCAAGCACGGGCTGACCGTCTCCTTCCGGCCCTCCGCGCGCGGCGGCACGGGCGCGCTGATCATGCTCCCGCAGGAGATCATCACCCGGACCACCGCGGTCCGGACCGCCCCGGAACCCGCGCCCGCGACCGCCCCCGCCGCGAACGAGCCCGAGCCCGTCCACACCCTGGGCACGGACCCCGCCGCCCGGCCCGCCGCCCCCGAGCCCATGCGCTCCGACTCCGCGTCGGACACCACCGGCAACCTCCCGAAGTTCGGCGAGAGCGGCCTGCCCAAGCGTTCGCGCGGGCGCACCCTGGCCGCCGCCGAGGCCAGGACCCGGGCCACCGCCCCCGAGCCCGCGCGGGAGACCGGCGCGGCCGACGAGGCACCCGACCCCAAGGCCCGGGCGGCCCGCTTCAGCAGCTTCCGCAACGCAGTACGGCCCGACTCCCCACCCCCGGAGGACAGCTCCCGATGACCGCGACCACCGACGAGAAGCTCAACTGGCTGCTGGAGGGGCTCCTCGAACGGACCCCCGGCGCCCGGCACGCCCTCGTGCTGTCGAGGGACGGCCTCAAGCTGTGCCGTACGCCCGAGCTCTCCGTCGACCAGGCCGACCAGCTCGCCGCGATCTCCGCCGGCATCCAGAGCCTCTCCCACGGCGCGTCCGTGGAGTTCGGCAACGGCAAGGGCGGCGTCCGCTCCGCCATGGCCGAGTTCTACGGCGGCATCCTCTTCATCGTGGAGGCGGGCGCCGGCGCCCACCTCGCGGTCGTCGCCGCCGAGAGCGCGGACGTGGGCCTCGTCGGCCACAACATGAGCGAGCTGGTCGAGCAGCTGGGCGAGCATCTCGTCGCCCCGCCGCGCGAGGCCATCGACGCGGTCGCCGCCGCCCGGGGCACGGCCGTATGACGCCCCGCCCCCGTCCCGGCAGGGACGAAGCGCCGGACCGGCTCTACACCCTGACGGGCGGCCGCACCCGGTCCGACTCCGCCGCCTTCGACCTGGTCACGCTGGTCGTCGCCGAGTGCGAGCCGGCCCCCGGCATGCAGTCCGAGCACGTGGCGATCCTGCGGATGTGCGAGCGGCCCACCGCGGTCGTGGAGATCGCCGCCGACCTCGACCTGCCCGTCAGCATCGTGCGCATCCTGCTCTGCGATCTGCTCGACACCGGCCGGATCAGCGCCCGCCATCCGCGTACCGCACGCGTATCGGACCGGCTTCCCGACCCCGACATCCTGGAGCAGGTGCTCGTTGGACTCCGCAACCTCTGACCGCGCCGCCCTGAGAGCGACGGCCGACAACGGACTGAAGATAGTCGTGGTCGGCGGCTTCGGGGTCGGCAAGACCACCATGGTCCGATCCGTGAGCGAGATCCGTCCGCTCAACACGGAGGAGACGATGACCCGTGCGGGCGAGGCGGTCGACCACCTCGACGGCGTCGGGTCCAAGACGTCCACCACGGTCGCCTTCGACTTCGGCCGGATCAGCCTGGACGAACGCTCGGTGCTCTACCTGTTCGGCGCGCCCGGCCAGGAGCGCTTCTGGTTCCTGTGGGACCGGCTGTTCTCCGGCACCCTGGGCGCCGTCGTCCTCGTCGACACCCGGCGCCTGGCCGATTCCTGGTACGCGATCGACCGGCTTGAGCACCACGGCACGCCGTTCATCGTCGCCTGCAACGACTTCGGCGGCCCGCTCCACACCGAGCAGCAGATCCGGGAGGCGCTCGACATCTCGCCGGACGTCCCGCTCGTGGAGTGCGACGCGCGCGACCGGTCCTCCAGCAAGTACGTGCTGATCACCCTGGTCGAGCATCTGCACCGGCTCTCGGCGGCCCGTACGGAGGAGACCCCCGTACCCGCCGAGGACACCCCCGCACTGACCCCGGAGCCCACCCCGTGACCGAGTGCCCCCACGCGTCCGGTGCCGTGCCGCTGTCCGGACCCCGCTTCCAGGGCGAACCGGCGGCGGTCTACCGGGAGCTGCGGCGCGACCACGGACCGGTCGCCCCGATCGTGCTGCCCGGTGACGTGCCGGCCTGGCTCGTCCTCGGCTACCGCGAGCTGCACCAGGTCACCGGGGACCCGGCCCTCTTCACCCGCGACTCGCAGCTGTGGAACCAGTGGGACGCGATCCCCGACGACTGGCCGCTGATGCCGATGATCAGCCGGACCCAGCCGTCGATCCTCTACACGGTCGGCGAGCGCCACAGCCGCCGGGCGGCCGTGATCTGCGAGGCGCTGGAGGCCACGAACCCCTTCGAGCTCAAGAAGGGCACCGAGGAGTTCGCGGACGAACTGATCGACGCGTTCTGCGCGGCCGGTTCGACGGACCTCATCGCCGAGTACGCGATGCTCCTCCCCGTACGGGTCGTGGCGAAGCTCTTCGGCTTCGCGGACGACTCGGGCCCCGCCCTCGTCACCGCGATGAACGACATGATCAACGGCGGGCCCACCGCGCAGGCCGGCCAGCGGCACATCGCCGGCTCGGTGTACGCGCTGCTGGCCGAGCGGCGGAGCGATCCCGGCGACGACATCGCCTCCCGGATGCTCGCCAACACCGCCGGCTTCACCGAGGAGGACGTGGCCCGGGACCTCATGGTGATGATGGCGGCCGCGCACCAGCCGACCGCCGACTGGATCGGCAACTCGCTGCGGCTCATGCTCACCGACGACCGCTTCGCCGCCTCGCTCTCCGGCGGCCGGCACAGCGTCGCCGAGGCGATGAACGAGGTGCTGTGGGAGGACACCCCCAGCCAGAACATCGCCGGACGCTGGGCCGCCCGCGACACCCACCTCGGCGGCCGCCACATCAAGGCCGGCGACCTGCTCGTCCTCTCCCTCGCCGGGGCCAACGCCGACCCCCAGGTCCGTACGGACGGCTCCACGCTCACCGGCGGCAACAACGCGTTCTTCTCCTTCAGCCACGGCGAGCACCGCTGCCCGTTCCCGGCGCAGGAGACCGCCGAGGTCATCGCCCGTACGGCCATCGAGGTCATCCTCGACCGGCTGCCCGACGTCGACCTCGCCGTCCCCGCCGAGCGGCTGACCCGGCGCCCCTCCCCCTGGCTGCGCGGCCTGACCGACCTGCCCGTGACCTTCACGCCCACCCCCGCTCTCGGAGGCCCCCGATGACCGCACCCACCGCAGAAGAAACCGACCGCATCGTCCTGGACCCCTTCGTCACCGACCTCGCGGGCGAGAGCGCGCGGCTGCACGCGGCGGGTCCGCTCGCCCGGGTCGAGCTGCCGGGCGGGGTGCCCGTCTACACCGTCACGCACTACGCGGAGGCGAAGGCGCTGCTCACCGACAGCCGCCTGGTCAAGGACATCAACGTGTGGGGCGCCTGGCAGCGCGGCGAGATCCCGCTCGACTGGCCGCTCATCGGCCTCGTCAACCCGGGCCGCACCATGCTCACCGCCGACGGCGCCGAGCACCGCCGGCTGCGCGGCCTGGTCGCGCAGGCGCTCACCGTGCGCCGGGTGGAGCGGCTGCGCGAGGGCATCGAGGCCCGCACGAAGGTGCTGCTCGACCGCCTGGAGGAGCACGCGGCGGGCGAAACGGTCGACCTGAAGGCGGAGTTCGCCTACCCGCTGCCGATGAACGTGATCCGCGAGCTGATGGGCATCGACTCGGCGGACCTGCCGCGGATGAAGGAACTGTTCGACAAGTTCTTCTCCAACCTGACGCCCCGCGCCGAGGTCCCCCGGATGATGGCGGACATCCACACCCTGTTCTCGCGCATCCTGGACGAGAAGAAGGAGTCCCCGGGCGACGACCTGACCGGGGCGCTGCTCCTGGCGTCCGAGGACGGGGACCACCTCACCGACGACGAGATCCTCAACACCCTGAAGCTGATCATCGCGGCGGGCCACGAGACGACGATCAGCCTCATCGTGAACGCGGTGGTCGCGCTGGAGACCCACCCCGAGCAGCGGCGGGCGGTGCTGGCCGGCGAGGTGGGCTGGGACGGGGTGATCGAGGAGACGCTGCGCTGGTCGGCGCCGACCTCGCACATCCTGATCCGGTTCGCCACGGAGGACATCGAGGTGGGCGGCCGGGTGCTGCCGAAGGGCGAGGGCGTCATGACGTCGTTCGCGGCCATCGCGCACGACGAGGGGCAGTGGGGGGAGTCGGCCACGGAGTTCGACGTGACCCGCTCCCCGAACCGCCACATCTCCTTCGGGCACGGCCCGCACGTCTGCCCGGGCGCCGCGCTGTCCCGCCTGGAGGCGTCGGTGGCGCTGCCCGCGCTGTACGCCCGCTTCCCGGAGCTCTCCCTGGCGGTCCCGGCGTCCGAGCTGCGCAACAAGCCGATCGTCACGCAGAACGACCTGTACGAACTCCCGGTCACGCTGCGCTGACGCCGTACGCGCGGAGGAACGTACGGATGTTCCTCCGACGACCACGGGTCGGACTGTCTGTCTCATCCGACGGACAGGGGTACGTAGCCGCCGCACCGAGGTACTACGCTCCGACCCGTGGCCGACATCCAGATTCCCGCTGACATCAAGCCCGCAGACGGGCGCTTCGGCGCCGGTCCCTCCAAGGTGCGGACCGAGGCGCTCGACGCGCTGGCCGCCACCGGCACGTCTCTGCTCGGTACGTCCCACCGCCAGGCTCCGGTGAAGAACCTGGTCGGCGCGGTGCGCGAGGGCGTACGCGACCTCTTCTCCCTCCCCGAGGGATACGAGGTGATCCTGGGCAACGGCGGCTCCACCGCCTTCTGGGACATCGCGACGCACGGTCTGATCGAGTCGAAGTCCCAGCACCTCAACTTCGGTGAGTTCTCCTCGAAGTTCGCGAAGGCCGCCAAGCTGGCCCCGTGGCTGGCGGACCCGACCGTCATCGCCTCCGACCCGGGCACGCACCCGGACCCGAAGGCCGAGGCGGGCGTCGACGTCTACGCCTTCACGCACAACGAGACCTCCACCGGTGTCGCCGCGCCGATCAAGCGCGTCGCGGGCGCCGACGAGGGCGCGCTGGTCCTGGTGGACGCCACCTCCGGCGCGGGCGGCCTCCCGGTCGACATCGCCGAGACGGACGTCTACTACTTCGCCCCGCAGAAGTCCTTCGCCTCCGACGGCGGCCTCTGGATCGGCGTCTTCTCGCCGGCCGCCCTGGAGCGCGCGGCCCGTATCCACGCCTCGGGCCGGCACATCCCGGAGTTCTTCTCGCTGCCCACGGCGATCGACAACTCGCTGAAGAACCAGACGTACAACACCCCGGCGCTCGCCACGCTCTTCCTGCTGAACGAGCAGCTGACGTGGATGAACACCCAGGGCGGCCTGGACTTCACGACCGGCCGCACGGCCGCCTCCTCCGGCCACCTGTACGGCTGGGCCGAGGAGTCCAAGTACGCAACCCCGTTCGTCACCGACCCGGCCAAGCGCTCCCAGGTCATCGGCACGATCGACTTCGCGGACGAGATCGACGCCACCGCCGTCGCCAAGGCCCTCCGCGCCAACGGCATCGTCGACACCGAGCCGTACCGCAAGCTCGGCCGCAACCAGCTCCGCGTGGCGATGTTCCCGGCGATCGACCCGTCGGACGTCCAGGCCCTGACGGCGTGCATCGACTACGTGATCGAGAAGCTGTAGCCCGTACGCGTCCGAAACGGCCCTGCGCACCGCGAGGTGTACGGGGCCGTTTCTGCTGCGCCAAGCCCCGTACGTCGGACGCCTGACGCGCTAGAGGCCCAGCCCCCACCGCTCCTCGCCGTCCTCCCACTCCCCGGTCCGCGCCAGACCCGCCCCGGCGGCCACCGACGCCGACGCGGCGTGTTCGGGGTGGATGTGGGCGATCACGGTCCGCACGCCCGACCCACGCAGATGCTCGACCAGGCCCCGGGCCGCTTCTCCGGCGTACCCCCGGCCCTGCCACGGGACGCCCACCACCCAGGCGATCTCGGCGCGGTCGCCGCGTACCGTCGCCTGCACGTACCCCACGAGGGCGTCGCCGGAGCGCAGCACCCAGTTCCACCACAGCTCGCCGGGGTCCGGCGACCCGGCGGTCTGCCGTGCGTACCGCGCCCGCAGGGCCTCGGCGGTCTCCGGCTCGCCCCCGGTGAAGGTGTGCAGGGCCGGGTCGGCGAGGACGGCGGCCATCTCGTCCGCGTACTCCACCCGCAGGGGCAGCGCGTCCAGGCGGGGCGTGGCGAAGGGCTCGGGGGCGCGGGGGCTCATGGTCCGGGGACCTTACGCGAATCGGCGGCGGCGCGTCCGCTGCCCGGATGAGCCCCGGCCCGTACCGGCGGACCATGGAGGTATGGATACGGTCCCGCAGCTCAAGCCCTTCGTGAAGCAGTACACCGTCCTGCTGAGCACGCGACGGCAGGACGGGACGCACGCCGACACCCCGGTGCACATCGCCGTCGAGGGCGACCACGCCTACATCCGGACGTTCTCCTCGGCGTGGAAGGTGGAACGCATGCGCAACCACCCGGTGGTGCGGATCGGCCCGTGCACCGTACGCGGCCACCCCACGGGCCCCCAGATCGAGGCCCACGCACGCCTTCTCCCGGCGGGCTCGAAGGAGAACACGCACGCGTCGCGGATGCTGTCCCGCAAGTACCCGGCGTCGCAGGGGGTGTTTGTCCCGCTCACCCACCGGCTGAAACGGGACCGGACGCTGCATTACGAGATCCGGCCGATGGAGTCCTGAGCGCTCAGCCCTTGCGGCGGCGCCTGCCCAGGAAGAGCACGAGCGCGAACGCGGCAAGCACGATGCCGCCGGTCAGCGTCGTGCCCTTCACCGGCACCCCGTCCCCGCCGTCGGCCGTGTCCTTCGTCCCCCCGCCCCGGTGCGCGGCCCCGCCGCCGCCTCCGTCCCCGGTCTTCTTCAGGTCCACCCGTACGACACTGCTCCGCTTGCCCTCGGAGCCGTACATCAGGGCGGAGCCGTCCGCCGTGTACGTCACGGACTCGGACTGCGGGAGCAGCGGCGACTCGACGTCGTAGTCCTTGCCGAGGCGGCCGTCGGCGAAGGTGTAGCCGCGGGCGCTGAAGTAGGAGCGCAGGACGAGCTCCTTGCCGTCCGGTGAGAAGGCCCCGTCCGTCACCCAGGGGACCTCGCCGACCCGCCGGAAGACGTTGTCGCCGCCGGTGGTGAGCTTCGCGGGCCCCTCGTACAGGCCGCCGCCGTCCTCGTTCTTCGAGGCGATGTAGACGCGCCCGGTCCTGGGGTGGACCATCAGCGCCTCCGCGTTGCGCGGCCCGTCGGCGTACTTCACGTCGAACTGGGTGGCCCGGACGGTCGCGTCCTTCAGGGTCTTCGGCTCGGGGAAGCGGTAGATCCAGACGTGGTCCCAGCTGCCGTTGAGGTTGTCGCCGATGTCGCCGACGTAGACGTTCCCGTCCGGCCCGATCGAGATGGCCTCGACGTCGCGGGGGGCGCCGACGCCCTTCATGGTGATCGTCGCGACGGTCTTTCCCGTACGCGAGTCGACCGCGAAGACGTACGGACCGTCGTCGCTGTCGTTGTGCGTCCAGTAGATCCCCGGGTGGAGGCGGCTCGCGGCGAGGCCGCTGGACTCGGTGATCCGGGGGTCCTCGATGGTGAAGCTCCGGTCGGCCCCGTCGTCGGCGAGCGCGGGGGCGGCGGCGAGGGCGAGGAGGACGGCAGCGCCCAGGAAGGACGTCATTCGGTACGAACGCATGGCACAAGTGTCCATCGTCACCTACCGGCGCGTAGCCGGGATCCGCCATGATGACGCCATGCGTTTCATGTGTGTCGGCGATTCCATGACCATCGGGCGCGCCGGCGACTTCACCTGGCGCTACCGCATGTGGCAGCACCTGGAGGCGGCACCGGACGGCCCCCACGAGCTGGTGGGCCCGCGCACGGGCCTGTACGACGCGGATACGGGCACGGCCTCGTCCTCCGCGTACGCCGCCGACGCCTTCCCACCGCCCGCCCGCCGCCACCTCGCGGGCTGGGGCGAGGGCTGGCTCCACATGGCCCCGCTGATAGCGGACGCGGTGACCGCACACCGCCCGGACGTCCTCCTGGTCTCCCTCGGCCTGATAGACCTCGGCTTCTACACGGACAGCGCCCAGACCGCGGAGAACGCCGCCGCGTTCCTGGCGGCGGCCCGCGAGGCGAACCCGCACATCCGCGTGGTGCTGCTCCCGGTGATCCCGAACATCCGCGCGGAGACGGACGCGCCGTTCGCGGCGGAGTGCGCGCACTTCAACACCCTCCTGGCGAAGACAGCGGCGGACCTGGCCGCCCCGGGCTCCCCCCTCCTCCTGGCGTCCCACCCCCCGGCGTACGACATCCACACCTCCACGTACGACGGCACCCACCCCAACCCCACGGGCGAACACCACCTGGCAGCGGCCTTCGCGGACGCGATGCACGAGGCGTGGGGGGTGGGCGGGCGGTACGCGGCCGCGGCAACGGCTACTTCAGGAACCTGCTGAGGTCGTCAATCGTGCCGGACGCGAGGGAGCGGTGCAGCGCGTGCGACGTCATGGTGCGACTCTGACATGCGGGCGTGAGAATGTGCACGAGGTCACCGTTCCAGGCCCTGACCCAAGATCGACGCCCCCGCCCGGAACACAACGTGCTCCAGACACTGGTGAGACCGACGACAACGGCAGATGCGGCGGATCCACCGGGAAGGGACAAGTGACGTGGCCGAACTCGATGCCGACGATCCCGACCGGCTGGCAGGCGACAGGTTTCGGCGGTGGAGTGAACGCTACGCCGAGGAGGAGCCCCTGCTGCCGAGTCCGGGATGGTGGCCATGGCCGCTCCAGGAGGTCAGCCACAGGGACGGCGATCCCGATACGGGCATGGTCGCCGTGGACTTGCTGCCGCAGCGTGATCGGGTGGATCCGGAGGCCGTCCTGGTGCGGCAACCCCGCGAAGAGCCGCCCTTCGACTACGGCTGGCCCGGAGCCGCTTGGCACCCGGAGGACGATCCCGAGCTGATCGTGCGAGCCCAGCAATGGGACGACGGCCCCTGGCACTGGATCCTCTTCGTGCAGGGCGACCCGCTCCCGGCCGAGGCCCTGAGACGTGTCCGGGAGGCCATCGAGTGGCGCCCCGGCTGGGCACTTTGACAGGCTAGGAGGAGTCCTGCATCAAGGGAGAAACGCTCAAGGCGCGGCCCCCGAAGGGACCTTCCACAGGCGTACGCCGTTGACCGCGTCGGGGTCGGCCGAGGCGCCGTCCAAAGAGTCCTCGTCCGACTCGTCCACGCCCCCCGCCGTGGTGCCCGCGAGGTACCGGCCGTCCGGGCTGAAGGACAGCTCACGGATCTCGTCGTCGCCGTAGCCCGTGTCGTCGTCGGTCAGGAGGGCACTCGGCTTGCGGTCGGCCAGGTTCCACAGCAGCACCCCGCCGTCGGCGGTGACGGCGAGGCTGCGGCCGTCCGGGCTGAACGCCAGGTCCCGGGGTTCGGCGAGGCGGTTGGCGACGGTGGCCTTGAGGCGGCCGGTGGCCACGTCCCACAGCCGCACGTCGGCCTGAGGCCCGCCGGTGGCGAGGGTCTTGCCGTCGGGGCTGAAGGCGACGGCGTCGGTGACGTCCTCAAGGGCGAGGTCGTGGCGGGGGTCGCCCTGGCCGTAGGGCTCCGGATCGATCCGGGTCAGGTCCCAGAGCTTGGCCGGTTCGTTGTTCGGGTAGCTGCGCTTCTCGGACGCGTCACCGACGGTGGCAAGGGTCTTGCCGTCGGGGCTGAACGCCACATCCGTCGTGAGCACCTCCTGCGTGAAGTGGGCGCGCGCTTTCTCACTGCGGCTGTGGACGTCCCACAGCTCGGTCCCGATGACGTTGCCGAGGGCGATCCGCTGGCCGTCGGGGCTGAGGGCGATGGCGTAGGTGTGTTCTTCGATGCGGCGGATCTCCCGCCGCCCCGCCACGTCCCAGACACCGATCAGGTTGTTGTAGGTCCGCGCGGCCAGGGTCTTCCCGTCAGCGCTGAACACCACGTTGAGGACGCTCATCGGCTCCCCCGTCCGGTCCTTCTCCACGAGCGTCGTACGCACCTTCCGCGTGGTGACGTCCCACAGCCTGACCTTGCCGTCATCGCCGCCGGTGGCGAGCGTCGTACTGTCCCGGCCGAACGCGACGCCGCTGGTCCCCCTGGCGAAGATCGCGGTCGCCGCGACCACGGGGTACGGACGCCTTTTCGGCTGGGGTTCATGAGACGAGGGAAGCAGCACCACGATCAGGATGACGGCCATGGCGAGGACACCGACGACGCCGAGCAGGACGGCGTACGGCGGCATGGACGGGGCCGCCGGTCCCGCGTCCGGCGCCGGGCCGCGCGCCGGCGCCGTGGCGGTGGGAGCGTCCGGCCCGGTCGTGGGAGGCGCGGACACGACGGTGGGCGTGCGGCCGCCACCGGGCCCCTCCGGCTCCGCCCCTCCGCAGAGCCGGACCACCTCGGCGGGCGTCGGCCGCCGAGCCGGGTCCTTCTCCAGGCAACGGGCCACGACGCGCCGCACCGGCTCGGGGCAGCCGGCGAGGTCGGGCGCCTCTTCGAGGATCCGGTACGCCACTCCGTGGTCACTGCCGCCGCCGAAGGCGAGCCGTCCGGTGGCGGCGAAATACGCGACGAGGCCGAGCGCGAAGACGTCACCTGCCTCGGTGACCTGCTGCCCCCGGATGTACTCGGGTGCCATGTAGGCCGGCGTTCCGGCGCGCATGCCCGTGGCGGTGACGGCGGTAACGTCCGCCGCGCGGGCGATCCCGAAGTCGATGACCTTGGGCCCGTCCGCGGTGAGGACGATGTTGGAGGGCTTCAGGTCGCGGTGGATCACTCCGGCGGCGTGGATGGTCTCCAGCGCCTCGGCGACCCTGGCCGTCAGCGCGAGGACCTCCTCGCCCGGCAGCGGTCCCCGTTCGCCAACGGCCTGTTGGAGGGAGGGCCCGGGCGCGTAGGCCGTGGCGAGCCAGGGTTCCCCGGCGTCCAGGTCCGCCGCCACGACGGGCACGGTGTAGAGCCCCTGAACGCGCCGGGCAGCCGCGACCTCCAACGCGAAGCGTTTACGGAATTCTGGGTCGGCGGCGTACGCACGGTGAACGACCTTGACGGCCACGGCACTTCCGGCCGGTGTTCGCCCCAGGTACACACGGCCCATCCCGCCCTCGCCGAGCAGCCCTTCCAGCCGATACGGACCGATCGCCGCGGGTATGCCACCGGCCGGGTCTGTCATGACGCTCCAAGCCTCCGCTCGACTGCGGCCCGCACCGGTCGACCTCGCGAGCCTGGCCCGGATCATTTCACGGCCCGCCGCCTCACGCTCCACGTACACGAGGGCTGCACGTGCACCCGCTCCAGTCCGCGTTGGTGCACGTGTGTCTACGGCGCAACCGTTTCACGGTGCCGGGTCCGTGCGTCGAAGGCCGGGGAAGGCGGCCGGGGTTGCCCAGCCGCGCAGTACGGCGTCGATCGTTGACCGGAACGCGGTCTCGGTCGATCGCCGCGACAAGCGGCCGCACCGGATCGCGGTCGCCGGTCCGGGTCGACGGGACGAAGGACTGCGCTCCACCGAACAACACCGTGTAGAGGTGCCGGTGTTCGCGTCCCCAATGGCGATACGCCGCAGCCAGCGCGTACAGATCCTGAAGGGCGGCCTCCGAGCGAGGAACAGCCGTCAGGTCCTGGAACAGCCCGGCGACCGCCTGGTCGCGGACCTCGCGGATCAGTCCGTGTCGGCCGCCTGCTGGCGGCAACCGCCGCGGTGGTCGTGCCGGTCGCCTTATTTCTGGCGCTGATCGTCGCCACCGACGGCGCGGGCTCGGGATTCGTCGCATGGTCCGTGACCGTCGGCCTCGCGGTCCTCGCCGCGATGTGGCGGGGCCGCCGCCGATCTCGGCAGCGACACCGCGTCCGCCTACTGCGCGCGAGACGCGCACCGCATCCCGGTCGAGGACACGGCGCGCAACTTCTCCTTCAGCGCAGCCGCCAGCCTCCGCATCCAGCAAACGGTCAAGGACTCGCCCTCCATCGCCGGTCGGCTGAGGCGCTCCCGGACACCCGCGATGCTGATGATCGCCGAGTGCTCCTCCCAGGTCCGGCAATGGGAGACGGCCGTCCTCGCGAACAACCCCGCCATCCAGCGCACCCAGTACATGCCCGGCGTCGGCCACCACATGTGGAACGGCCTGGACGACAACGACCAACGAGCAGCAGCCGTCATCACCGCATTCCTCCAGGACAAGCCCGCACCGCTGCCCGACTACCCGACCCGAGCCGACATCCCGACCTTCCTCCATGACCACAAGTAAGCGGGCTGCCCCGGGGCGGCGCGGTCGCCTCCGCCGTCAGTAGTGATAGCGGGCCGCGAGGACGACGATCTCCTTCGCCGTGACCAGGTAGACGAGCCGGTGCTCGTCATCGATGCGGCGCGACCACGCCCCGGGCAGGTGGTACTTCAACGGCTCCGGCTTGCCGATGCCCGTGAACGGGTCGCGCCTGACGTCCTCGATGAGCTTGTTGATCCGCGCGAGCATCTTGCGGTCGTTCTTGAGCCAGGACGTGTAGTCCTCCCAGCCCTGGTCCTCGAAGACAAGCCTCACTCGACACCCGCAGCCGGATCCGCAGCCTCCGGATCGATCAGCTCACGCTCCGACACGTCGACGTGAGCCAGTGCGTTCTCGTAGGCCTTGAGCAGCCGTCGCGCATTCGCCGGAGAACGCAGCAGGTACGAGCCCTCGCGCAGGGCCGCGTAGTCCTCGGCGGAGACGAGCACCGCGTTGCCGTGCTTGGAGACGATCTCGATGGCCTCGTGATCGTCGTTGACCTTCTTGATCAGCGGAAAGAGAGCCTTGCGGGCTTCACTCGCGGTTATGGACATGGCTCAGCCTTCCCTTCGAGAGTGGTACTCGATAACGTACCACTCTCGGCACCCTCGGGGAGAGGTCCCCGCATCGGGGCCCCGGTATTCGCGGACGGGAAAGGAATCCGGCATGGAGGAGCTGCGGGGCGGCTACAGGGTGCTCTTCTGGGTGGTGTCGGTGCTGTGCGGGGTCGATCTCCTGTGCATGGCCTCGACCTGGCTGCCCGGTGCGTACACCGTGCCGCAGTGGCTCGTGACGGGCTTGTTCCTCTCGGTGTTCCCGGCCCTCGCGGTCGCGATCGTCTGCGGCCTCGTCAGCGGGGCCGCGACCCAGCTGATGGGCTCCCGCAATGCCGGGCAGCTCGGCAGTTACGTCCGGCTGCTGCCACGCGCCCTCAAGCTCGCCTACGCGGGCGTCATCTGCCTGGCCGCGCTCGGCTTCGCGACCGGTGGTGGTACGGCCGAGGACGCGAAAGCAGACGCGTCGGGCTACTACTACACCTACTGGGACAAGACCGCGGACCCTCAGCACAGCGTCCGGGTCGCGCTCACCGAGTCCGCGTACTACGAGGCGCTGAAGGCGGATCTCCGGATCTCCGGCGCCACATCGGCCGTGCTCCTCGCGTCCAGCAGCTTCCTCGTCCTCGCCTCCGCGTCGGCGTCCGCGGGCCGCGCCCGGACGGCTCCGGGAATCCCGTAACGCGTTCCGGCCCCCGGGGACCCCTCACCCCGTCGGCTTCGCGCGTACGTGCATCCGCTCCCCCTGGGGTCCGAACAGGCTCAGGAACTCCACCGGGTCGGGCCCCGCCGCCCCCCACCAGTGCGGGGTGTGGGTGTCGAACTCGGCCGCCTCGCCCGCCGTGAGGACCAGGTCGTGGTCGCCCAGGACCAGGCGGAGGCGGCCCGACAGGACGTACAGCCACTCGTAGCCCTCGTGGACCCGTTGCTCGACGGGGCCGGTCGGGCCCGTCGCACCCGGCATGACCTGCTTGTACGCGTTCACGCCGCCCAGATGCCGGGTCAGCGGGACGAAGGTCATCCCGTGGCGCTTGAAGGGGCGGAAGGTGACGCGCGGATCCCCCGTGTCCGGCGCGCCGACCAGTTCGTCGAGCTGGACGCCGTACGCCTTCGCCAACGGCAGCAGTAGCTCAAGCGTCGGTTTGCGGCCGCCCGACTCCAGGCGGGAGAGCGTGCTGAGCGAGATGCCCGTCGTCTCGCTCAGCTGCGTCAGCGTCGTCCCGCGCTCGGTGCGCAGCGCGCGCAGGCGGGGGCCGACGCCCGTCAGGACGGCGGCCAGGTCCTCGTCACCCATCGGGTCTGCCATGGTTCCATTTGCCGACCCGGCAACGCACCTTGTCAAACGGGGTCGCCCTCCGCCGGACCGATCATCGCCATCGACAGCCGGGTGAACTCGCTGGTCAGCCACGACGGCGGCACCTGCCGGGGCCTCCGCCCGTGATGCGCGAGCAGCTCGTCCACGGACCGGGTCAGCACCTTCACCACCACCGCGAGGTCGCCGTCCACCCCGTGTCCCCGCGTCCGGGCCCGCTCGGACTCCGCCGTCAGGAACTCCACCCACACCGAGCGCCACATCGTGAGGTGCTCCTCCATGGCCCGGCTCACGCCCAGCACCTCCACGAAGGCCACCCGGGCCGCCTGCGGGTCCCGCGTCACGGCCCGGACGTACGCCTCGAAGAGCCTGCGGACGCGCTCCTCGGTCGGGCAGGTCTCCATGCCCTCCGCCGCCAGCTCCGCCTGCGCGGCCTGCATCCCGGCCATCGCGACCTCGTCGTAGAGGTCGGTCAGCAGCGCCTCCCGCGAGGCGAACTCGCGGTGGAAGTCGCGCACTTCCACCTGAGCCTCCGCGCACAGGTCCTCGACGGACGTGTAGGCATAGCCGTACACCGCGAACAACGTCCGCCCCGCCGCCATGAGTTGCGCACGCACCCGCGCGGGGTCGCGCACCGCTCGTACGCCGTCCCAAAGCTCCACCACGGTATCCACCACGGGTCCTCCTCAGTCCGTACCGGCCCCCGAGCCACCACTGTCCCCGCCCCGCCGCGTCCACGGCAAAGACCGCCACACCACGAACGGACGTGCGCCTCACGTCGCTGCGGCGTCCACTGCCAGGATCGTCGCGACCCGTTCCCGCCAGGGCTGCTGGCGCGGTGGGTACTTCGCGAAGTGCGCTTCCTCGGCCACCTGCTGGGCGCAGGGGCCGCACAGCGTCTCGTCCGCCCTGGGCCGGAACACATGCTCCGGCCCGTCCCCCTCGCACGTCACGTGCGGCCTGACCGTCGCCACCGGCGCGACCGGCGGGGGTGCCTCCGGCAGCTTGTGTACGAGGCGGTGGCGTACGAAGCCGTAGGCCGACCGCACTCCTTCCGCCGGGAGGGAGTTCACCAGCGCCTGCCGCAGCTCCGACGCCCTCACGCCCCGCCGCAGCCAGTCCGCCGCCGTCTCGGACAGGCTGCGCGCCTCGCGTACGCCGAGGTGCAGTTGCGGGTTCGCGTGCCGCAGCGAGAGCAACACGCGTTCCGCCTCGGCGACTTCCGGGGCGGCCGCCGCAACCGGCTCCGCCGCCGACTCTGCCGCAGGCGCTTCGGTGGGTGGGTGGGGGGTGTTCTTCTCCCGTTCTTCTTCAACCTCTGGTTGGGGAGTGCCGACCATCCGAGTGCCCGCCTGACCGCCCGCCGGTGACCGATCAGCCGGTTTGGCCTGCGCCTTCGCGCCCCTGAGCCCCCGCGCCTCCTCGTCCGTGAGCGGCACGTTGGAGAACAGTTGATCCGTCATCCACAGCCCGCCCTGGCCCTGCCACCGCCACTCGTGGACGTAACCGGCTTCCCTCAGCTGGGACTTGGCCCGCTGATACGCCCGGCCCTTGATCCCGATCCTCTTCGCGTGATCGCTCAGCGCCTCGCTCGCGCGGGACTCGGGCAAACCCTGCACATACATGATCAGAACCTTTGCGTCACTGCTCAGATTCGAATGACGCACGACATCGTGCGCGGCCTTCACATAGGCGCGGGAGGGCGAGATAGCATGCCAGAGCATCTTCGGTGGACCTCGTGAATCCATCAGGGGTGAAGGCCCTCGGACCCGGTGTTGTGAGCACCCCCGAGGGCCGCCCCGTGCGCGGTGCGCACGGAGCGTAACGACGCCGTCACCGTACAGCAGAAATTCCGTCCGACACCACCTTGGTTACCAGCTCGAACAGAAGTGCTGTATCCACGAACGGATCCTCGGTCGTCGGCTCCGAACGCCAGTCCAGCGGGTACGTGAGCCCACGTAGCGCGGGCACCCCGATGAAGTCCGAGCCCTTGCGCACGAGCGCGTCCACGCCCGCCGGCCAGCGGTACGCACTCGCCGTGCCGGGCTCGACCAGGAAGTACATGCTCCGCATCCCGATCCGCGAGCGGATGATCGGACCTGCCTGGAAGTCCGTGAACTGCATGATCTCGTAAGAGACTTGCTCGCCCAGCACGCCGGAGATCCGGACCGCGTCGAAGTGGATGCCGGCGTGACGCAGGGCGTGGCCGCTGGCGGGGATCCAGTTGGGCACCTGGTTCGGTGAATTTTTCTGTTCCATACGGTAAGCGTCGGCGTCCGCACTTAACGTGACCAGGGACACAGGCCGTCTGTGCACTCTTGTGAACTTGGAGGTGGCTCTGTGCACTCCAGTAATACCGGCGACGGTAACGCCGCGATGTTCGGGGCGCTGTTACGGCACTACCGCGAGCTGGCGGGGCTCTCACAGGAGGCGTTAGGCGGCAAGGTCGGCTTCTCCAAGTCGCAGGTAGCGATGGTAGAACGGGGCCACAGGCCGCCGAGAGGGGACTTCGTTCCGAAGGCGGATGCGGCGACGGGGGCGAACGGTGCGCTGATCGCTGAGGCGCTGAAGTTGAAGTTCAGCCACTTGGCTTCTTGGTTCGCCCCGGTCGCCGAGGAGGAAGCCAAGTGCGTCGCGCGGTACCAGTACGAATCCAGCACCGTGCCTGGACTGCTCCAGACCGAAGCACACGCGCACGCAGCGCACAGGGCGGCGTGTCCACCGCTCGACGACGACGAGATCGAGCGTCTGGTGGCCGGACGGCTGGCGCGACAGACCCTGCTGACACGCAGGCCACCGGTGGACGTCAGCTTCGTCCTCGAAATGAGCGCGCTCACTCGCCCCATCGGCGGACGGGAGGTGCACCGGGCACAACTCCAACACTTGCTCGAAGTAAGCGAATTGCGGAACGTGCACATCCAGGTGATGTCACCCCGCCGGGAGACGCACGTTGGCCTGAACGGCCCCTTCGTCCTGCTGGAAACCGAGCACCGACAACGGCTGGCGTACCTGGAAGTGCAGGGGCGCAACTTCGTTGTCAGCGACCACCCCCAGCTGGGAAGCTTGTTCGCCCTCTATGGGATGCTGCGGACGCAGGCTGACGGGCTGGAAGAATCGCGCGAGTTGATCACGCAGACGATGAAGGACCTATGAGTACTGACCTGAAGTGGTTCAAGAGCAGCTACAGCGGCACGAACGGCGGCGACTGCATCGAAGTCGCACTCTCCTGGTCCAAGTCCAGCTACAGCGGCACCAACGGTGGCAACTGCGTCGAGGTCGCCACCTGCCCCCACACCGTCCACATCCGCGACTCCAAGGACATCACCGTCCCGGCCCTCTCCCTCTCCCCCGACGCCTGGGACACGTTCATCCGCCACACCGCCGCGTAACGCGGCGCAGCGCGCCCCGGCCCATGGTCCGGGGCCGTTGCCCTCTCACTTGTGGGCGCGCCTGGCGCGCTCGTCGGGAGGCAGCTTCATCGCGTCCGCGACAGCGGGATCAGGTGGCGTCGACTTGAGCGCTGAGACCAGTTCTTCGGGCTCCTTGCCGAAGAACGGCCCACGCGCGTCGGCCGGCTTGGTGTCGCCGTCCGCCTGCTGCACACTCGGGATGACGTCGCCCTTGCCCAGGATTCCCTCCTGGTAGGGAATGATGGAATTCGGGCTCAGCGTCGACCAGCCGGCATTCTGCACCGTCTTGGTCTTGCTGAAGTAGAGGATGGGCAGAACGTACTGCTTGCCTACTTCCAGCATGGGTTCGCCCTCCATGCGGACGGCGTCGCGCCGGTCACCGTGGAACTGCCAACCGTCGATGTCCGTATCGAAGGTTGACGGCGCGTTCGACGCTTCGTTCCGCGACCACAGCACCTTGTCGATCCGGAGACTGATCACCCGCGGGATGTAGCCCTCGTCCGCCTCGGTCTCTTCCGGCGTCGGGGCGAGTTCACGCTGACCGGTCACCGTGGCGACCACGAGGTGATCACCGTAGGTGACCCAATCCGTGAGTGTGTCACTAGGCAGCAGCTGATCACCGTGGGAGATGATCACCGAGGATCGAGCCGACTTCTGGTCGTCCCCGTCGGCCTGAACAACCAGTAACGTCACCAATGCGCCGACAACGATGGCTGATCCAGTTGCAGCCGCCAAAACCTTGGAACGCATGCGATACCCCCCGGATTGCGCGTGCTCGCGGCGGAAAATTAGCAGTCTGCTGAACTGACGTCCAGAGATTCATCTGCCGTCCCGAGGCGTCACTCGTCCCGCGCCGCGAAGACCTCACGCGCGGCCGTGAGCCCGTTGAGCGCGGCCGGGAAACCGGCGTAACCGGCCATCTGCGTGATGACCTCCACGGCCTCCTCCCGCGTGCCGCCCACGTTGAGCAGGCCGTGGAGGTGTACGCGGAGCTGCGGGCCGACTGTGCCGAGGGCGGTGCAGAGGGCGACGGTGACGAGTTCGCGGGTCGGGAGGTCGAGGCCCGTACGGGAGTAGATGTCGCCGAAGGAGAATTCCAGCACGTAGCGGGCGAGGTCGGGCGCGATGTCCTTGAGGGAGTCGATGACCTGCTGGCCCGCGTGCCCGTCGATGTCGGCGAGGGCCTGCTGACCGCGTGCGAGCCGGTCGCCGCCCGAGGCGTCGGGGACGGGGACGAACGGGGCGTCGTCGGGGCGGGACTCGAAGACCTCGCGGGCGGCGGTGAGGCCGTTGAGGGCGGCGGGGAAACCGGCGTACACGCAGACGTGGATCAGCACCTCCACGATCTCCTGACGCGTGCAGCCGACGTTGAGCGCGCCGCCGATGTGGAAGCGGAGCTGCGGCGCGGCGTTGCCCATCGCGGCGAGGGCGGCGACGGTGCTCAACTGGCGCTGGCGACGGGTGAGTCCGGGGCGGGTGTAGATGTCGCCGAAGCCGAATTCCACGATGTAGCGGCCCATGTGCGGGGCGATGTCGGCGAGGCCGTCGATGACGGCGTCCTGGGCGCCGTTCGCCACCTCGCTGAGGGCCGCGTAACCACGCTCGTACCGGTCGTTCTGCTGTTCGGTGCTCATGCGGATGACGGTAGGAGTTCGAGTGCACTCCAACGCAAGCGCGCCCCGCGAAAACGGGTGGGGCGGGGGCGCGGGTGGCTGCGATGATGCCCGGATGGACGTGCCGAACCCGATCGATCCGGACACCTGGCCGCGCCGGGAGCACTTCGCACATTACCGGCGGCGGGTGCCGTGCACGTACTCGATGACGGTGGAGGTCGACGTCACCGCGCTGACGGCCGCGCTGCGGCGCTCACCGCGCAAGTCGTACCTGGCGCAGGTATGGGCGCTGGCCACGGTGGTCAACCGGCACGAGGAATTCCGCCTGTGCCTGACGGACTCGGGCGACCCGGCGGTGTGGCCGGTGGTGCACCCGGCGTTCACGGTGTTCAACGCGGACCGGGAGACGTTCGCGTGCGTGTGGGCGCCGTACGACGCGGACTTCGGGGCGTTCCACGAGGCGGCGGCCCCGCTGCTGTCCGAGCACGCGGGCGCGACCTCCCTCTTCCCCCAGGGCCCGCCCCCACCGAACACCTTCGACGTATCCAGCCTCCCCTGGCGCGCCTTCACCGGCTTCAACCTCAACATCCGCGACGGCTACGACCACTTGGCCCCGATCTTCACCCTGGGCCGCTACGTGTCACGCGACGACCACGTCCTCCTGCCCCTGGCGGTGCAGGTCCACCACGCGGCGGCGGACGGGTTCCATACGGCGCGGCTGGTGAACGAGCTGGAGACGCTGCTGGCGGAGCCGGACTGGCTGTAGGGCGCGGCGCCGTCATGCGGTAACGGGCCGCCACGACTGCGTACATTTATTGCAGATGTTGCAGATATTGCGGATACTGAAGGAGCCACAAGAAGCGACGCCCATCCGCCACGAAATTTAGGGGCGCACCGTGACGAAGACAGATATCAGGCCCGTGAAACTCCCGCCCGAGAAGACCGCCGCGGCAAACCTGGCCCTCACTCGCGTCCGCGGCTACCTCACCGAGCACCCCGACCTCGGGCAGATCACCGTCAAGCCCCTCGATGACGGCGAGCGCGAGCCGCTCACCCTGCCCCGTGAAGCCGTCGAGCTCCTCGCCGGCCTCCTCGCCCACCTGGGGGCGGGCCGAGGCGTGTCCATCGTCCCCAGCACCGCCGAGCTCACCACTCAGCAGGCGGCGGACATCCTCAACGTCTCCCGGCCCTTCCTCATCGGCCTCCTGGAGGCGGGCGAGATCGAATGTCGCATGGTCGGAACGCACCGCAGGATCACGGCGTCGTCGCTCATGGAGTACAAGCAGGCCGACGACCGGCGTCGCCGTGAAGCGGCGGACGAGCTCGCTCAGCTCGGCCAGGAGATGGGACTGATGTAGCCGATGGCCTTCGTCGCCTTGTACGACGCCAATGTGCTCTACCCGAACATCCTCCGCGACGTGCTCATCCGCGTCGCGGGGGCCGGCCTCGTACAGGCGAAGTGGACGGAGACCATCCTCGACGAGACGTTTCGCAACGTGCGGGCCAACCGCCCGGACCTGGCCCCCGAAACCCTCGACAGGACACGGCGACTGATGAAGGCCGCCGTGCGGGACTGTCTCGTCAAGGGGTACGAACCGCTCATCGACATGGTCGAGCTCCCGGACAAGGACGACCGCCAGAGATCCAGCGCATCGCCGACAGTTGGAAGAATCCGCCGGGCACGGTCGCCGACGTGATCGAGCGCCTGGACAGGAACCGTCTCGTCTCGTCCGCCGCAGCCCTGAGGGCGCTCGTCTGACTCCGGCGTCAGCCCCGCAGCTCCGCCACGTCCTCCTCGGTCAGGACCAGGTCGCGGGCGGCCATGTTCTCCTCCAGGTGGGCGAGGTTTCCCGTGCCGGGGATGGCGAGCAGGGTCGGGGACGAGGCCAGGAGCAGGGCGAGCTGGACCTGGGTGGTCGTCGCGCCCAGGCGGGTCGCGACCTTTTCCAGGCGGGTCGTGTCCAGGGGGGTGAAGCCGCCGCCGAGGAGGAAGAACGGGACGTACGCGATGCCCGCGGCCTCGCACTCCGCGAGGAGGGCCAGGTCGTCCGCGTACGGGTTCTGGACGCAGACCACGGGGGCGATGGCGCGGGCCTCCGCGAGCTGGGCGGCGTCGATGTTGCTGACGCCCAGGTGGCGGATCAGGCCCTCCTCGCGGAGGGCGGCCAGGGCCGCGAAGCGTTCGGCGACGGACTCGCCGCCGGGGCCGCTCATGCCGCCCACCCGGAGGTTGACGACGTCGAGCCGGTCGACGCCGAGGGCGGTCAGGTCCGCCTCGACCAGGGCGCGCAGCTGGTCGGGGGTCGCCTGGACGCTCGGGTGGCCGTCGGGGCCGGGCAGGGGGCCGACCTTCGTCGCGATGACCAGGTCGCCGGGGTAGGGGGCGAGCGCCTCCCGGATGAGGTCGTTGGCGCGGACGTCGCCCCGGGCGTAGAACGCGGCGGTGTCGATGTGGTTCACGCCCAGCTCGATGGCCCGGCGGAGGACCGCGATGCCGTTCTCCGGGGTGCGGGTGGGGCCGTCGAACGTGCTCATGGGCAGGCGCATCGCGCCGAAGCCGAGACGGTTGACGGTGAGGTCGCCGCCGAGGGCGAACGTGGTGGTCGTCATGGATTCATGCTCTCCGGAGGGCCGGGCACGGCCCAGCGCGTGGCAGGTTGCTGCCAGCCGTACTGCCAGACTGGCGGTATGCGGAACGAACAGATCTTCTCGGTCCACGGCGACGCGGAGCTGCTGACACGCGCCGGACACCTCCTCGAATCCGCCCGCACCGAGTTCCTGTGCGCCGCCCGCACCCTCGCGAGCTGGCCCCGGCCGGCGACCTGGACGACCCCGGGCCCCGGCTTCACGACCCGGAAGCTGCTCACCCCGGCGGCCCTGGCGGACGAGGCGACCCGCGAGCACCTGCGCCTCGTGCTGGACGGCGGCGCCCAGGTGCGCATCACGGACGCGGAGCTCCCGCACGAGACGATCATCATCGACCGCCGCGTCATGATCCTGGCCGGCCGCGAGTCGCCCACCGGTCGCGAATACTCCGTGACGACCGCGAAGACCATGATCGACGGCGTGCACTCCCTGTTCGACGCGATGTGGGACCGGTCGGCGGACTACGACGCGTACCTCGCCACGGACACCCCGCAGCTGACCCCGGACTCCCGCCGGATCCTGGAAGCCCTCAGCACGGGCCGCACCGACGACTCGGCCGCCCGCCACCTCGGCCTCTCCCTCCGCACGTACCGCCGCCGCGTGGCGGACCTGATGGTCACGCTCCAGGCGGCGTCCCGCTTCCAGGCGGGGCTGCGGGCGGGGAAGCTGGGGCTGCCGGGGGGCGGGGGGCGGTGAACGCCGGGCGCCCCCTCGCGCCGGAGCGCGGAGGGGGTGTCGGGGGGCGTGGGTCAGGAGAGGCAGCCCGCGCTGGTCGGGCCCATCGAGGTGATCGTGTGCGTCACCGTGATGGACTCGCCCGGGGACAGGGTGAAGTTGTACTCGGCGGCGACGCAGTACAGCTTCGACGTGTCGTTCGAGATGGTGGTGACCTCGGTGGGCCGCAGGAACGTGTAGTCGCTCCCGTCGGCGACGTACACCGTCGGCTCGTAGATGTCGTTCGTGGTCATGCAGACGTACCCGTCGATGTGGCACGGGGTGGCGTCGGCCTGCGCCGCGGTCGCCGCGCCCGAGCCGAAGGCGGTGAGGCCGGCCAGGGTGGCGGCGACCAGGGCTCCGCGCATGACGTTGTGTCGCAACATAAGGACGCTCCTTTGCAGTTGGGCGCGGAGGGTGGACCGCGCTCTCCGAACTCCGCCGTTTCGCATGGGGGTTGCCGCGAACCGGCGCGCGATCGGAAGCTAGGGAACGGCCGTTACAGCGGCGTTACTACGGTGCCAGCGTGCGCACCACGCAGAATTCGTTGCCCTCCGGATCCGCCAGGACCACCCAGCTGCGGTCCTCGCCCTGGCCCAGGTCGACGCGGCTGGCGCCGAGGGCGAGGAGGCGGGTGACCTCGGCCTCCGTGGAGCGGTCGATCGGGCTCACGTCCAGGTGGAGGCGGTTCTTGACCGCCTTGGTCTCCGGGACCCGCTGGAAGTACATCGTCGGCGGCATCTGGCGGGCCCGGATGTCCTCCACGGTCGGGTCCCAGGAGCTGATCTCGACCATGGTGTCCGATCGGTCGAGCACCGTGAAGCCCAGGACCTCGCACCAGAAGGCCGCCAGGCGCTCCGGGTCGTGGCAGTCGACGCTCAACTCGGTGAACCTGCTGGTCATTCCGCAGCCTTCCGTAGCGTGAATTCATTGCCGTCCGGGTCCAGGAACACCCCGTCCGGTCCGCGCCGCGCCCCCAGTTCGATGAGGCGGGCGGTCTCCGCCTCCCCGTCCGCGCCCGGCGGGAGCGTCAGCTCGAAGTACAGGCGGTTCACGTCCGGCTTCTCGTTGACCGGCGGGCCGCCCCAGGTGAGCTTCGTGCCGCCCTCCGGGGACTGGACCGCCGTCTCCTCGTCCTGGTCCCAGACCAGCGGCCAGTCCAGGGCCGCGCTCCAGAAGTAGCCGACCGCCTGGGTGCCGTCGCAGGCGACCGCGCCGATCACCCCGGTGTCCGCGAGGAACGTGTTGCCGGCCTCGATCACGCAGAACTCGTTGCCGTCCGGGTCGGCGAGGACGATGTGGCCCTCCTCCGGGGTCTGGCCGATGTCGATGTGCCGGGCGCCGAGTTCCAGCGCGCGGGCGACCGTGTCCCGCTGGGCCTCCGGGGTCGCGCTCGTCAGGTCGAAGTGCGCCTGGTTCTGCCGGGTCTTGGGCACCTGGCTCTCGGTGAAGCGGAGCGCGTAACCCTTGCCGTCCGGGGGAACGACGACCGTGCCGTCGCCGGAAGGCTCCCAGTTCAGGAGCCCGGCCCAGAAGCGGGCCAGGTTCGGCGGGTCGGTGGCGTGGAAGCCGATCGCTGAGAGGTGGGGCGTCATGTGCCGTACGTCTCCGTTCCGTTGGCGTGCGCCCGCGCATACTAAGGACGGCGTACGGGAAGGGCATCCCGATTTCCGCGCCCCCCTCAGTCCAGCGTCACCCGCGCCGTCACCGGCAGGTGGTCGCTGCCCGTCGCCGGAAGCGTGCGCACCCGGCCGACCGTCGCCTCCCTCGCCATCACCTGGTCGATCCTCGCCAGCGGGAAGGACGCCGGGAAGCTGAACGCGAACCCGCGCTCGGAGACGTTCAGCCGGGACGTCAGGGGGGCGATCCCCCGGTCGTCCACCGTGGCGTTGAAGTCGCCCAGCACGATCACCGGGCCCGTGGTCTCCGCGTCGAGCACCCGGCCCAGCAGCCGGGCGCTCTCGTCGCGGCGGGCGGTGCCCAGGCCGCCCGCGCCGAGCCGGAAGGACGGCAGGTGCGCCACGTACACCGCGACCTCGCCGTGCGGGGTGCCGGCGACCGTACGCAGACCCCGGCTCCACGGCCCCGCGATGTCCGCCGGCTTGATGTCCACCGCCCGGGTGCCGGTGAGGGGGTGCCGCGACCAGATCCCGACCGTGCCCCGGACCTCGTGGAACGGATAGCGGGCCGCGAGCTCGTTCTCGTACGCGGGCAACGCCTCCGGGACCAGCTCCTCCAGCGCGATGAGGTCGGCTCCCTGGGCCGCCAGCGTGCGGGCCGTGCCCGCCGGGTCCTCGTTCACGTCGCTGACGTTGTGCTGCACCACGACCAGGTCGCGCGGGCCCGGGTCCGCCGCCGGAAGCAGCAGCCCGCCGCACGCGTACGCCCACGCCGCCACCGGCAGAACGACGGCCACCGCCGCGAGGGCCGACCGCCGCAGCACGGCGAGGGTCAGCAGGGGCACGACGGCGAGCCCGAGCCACGGCAGGAACGATTCCAGCAGACTGCCGAGGCGGCCGGGGGTGTTGGGGACGAGGCCGGGGGCGAGGAGGAGGAGTGTCGTCAGGGCGGCGAGGGCGGCGAGGGCCCTGCCGTGCCGCCAGGGGCCGGGGCGAGGGGCCCCCTCTTGTATGCGCCGCCCCGCAGCACGCCTCCCCAGCACGCTCACGCCCGCCCCCGGCTCCCCGACCTGCGCAGCCGGGACCGTACCGCGCGCTGCGCCACCGGGCCCAGGCCCTCCAGCGCGGCGGCCAGGGCGGCGAGTTGGTCCAGGGATGCCAGGGCGCGTTCCGCGCCGGACGGGTCGACGCCCTCGTACAGTTCCAGGCCGACGAACGCCGCCGAGGCCGCCTTCGCCAGGCCCGTCACATCCACGAACTCGGCGAGCGGGGTGCCCGCGAGGACGCGCGCGAGGACCCTCTCGATCTCGTCGGTCCAGAGGGTGAGGCCGGCCGCCGTGGCCGCCGCGAGGCGCGGTTGCGTCTGGCCTCCGGCGAGCAGCTGGCCCAGGACGGCGACCTGGCCGCCCGCGCGCTCGGAGGCGTTCAGCTCGCGGGCCACGGCGAGGAGTTCGCCCAGCGAGCGGACGCCGTCCAGACGCTCCCGGTAGGTGGCGAGGCGCTGTTCCGCGCCGTAGCGGCAGGCGGCGGCGAGCAGGTCGTCGACGGTGCCGAAGTGGTAGAAGACGAGGGCCTGGTTGACCCCGGCGGTCGCGGCGATGCTCCGCGCGGAGGTCTTCGCGATGCCCTGCTCGGTGAGCGTGGCGAGGGCGCCGGCGAGGAGCTTGGTACGGGTGTCCCTCGCGGTGTCCTTCGTGGTGCCCCTGGCCCCGGAACCGCTGCTCCTCGCCGCAGACGCCTCGCTCATGCCCGTACCTCCTCGCGTACCGGACGCAGATCCTGCCGTATCCCGCGCGCCGGTGCGTACTCCGCCGTGAACGAGCCCTCGTAGCCGAAGAGGGGGCCGAAGCGGCGGTTGGTGACGCGGACCTGGATGCGGAAGCGGTCCGCCGCCTCGTCGTACGACTCGCGGACGACCGCGTCGCCCCCGATCAGCTGCGGCACCCGGACGTCCACCGGGCCCTCGCGGAAGCGGTGTTCGCCGGAGCGGATGACGAGGGCGCCCTCGTCGTCCACCGCGAGGTGCAGATCGGTCGCGAGGTGCTGGTGCGTACCCAGGTAGTCCACCACGCAACCGCGTTCCGGGCTGTGGACCATCGTGGCGTCGAAGCGCCGGGGCCCGTCCGGGAAGGCGAACGTCCTGACGAAGGTGACCGTTTCGCGGCCGAAGGAGTCCGTGAAGGGCACGTTCTCGATGGTGAAGGGGATGTCGCGGCCGGTGCGCGGGAGCAGGATGTTGCGCGTGCCGCCCAGCGCGAGGAACGGCCGCACCCACGGCCCGCCGTGCCAGACGCGGTCCATGACCCCGCGCCCCGTACAGGACTCGCCGCTGTCCAGGCCGACGGAGAAGCGGCGCCGGATGCGGGGGTGGAGGCGGTCGAAGTCGGCCCCCAGGGCCTGCTGGAAGATCGAGGTCACGGGCGCTCCAAGCGGTCGAGCAGGGCGGGCGGGGCGGCGACGGAGGCGGTGGCGGGGCCGCGCCCAGGCGGGCGGCGCAGGCAGCGGCGGGCCGCCGGGGTGCCGGGCAGCGGCGGCAGCAGGACGGCGGCGACGAGCACCGGCACGGTGGCGGGCGGCGCGACCCAGGCGGCCACGGCCACGACGAGCAGCCGGGCCGCCACCTCCCCCAGGGCCCGCCACAGCGCCCGCTCCGGGGTGATCCCGCGCTCGCACCACAGCCGCAGCCGGTCGAACGACCAGGCGGTCGCCCAGCCCATCAGCGGCCGGAAGAGGAGGCGGTCCGCGAGCCCGCCCCAGCGGGGTGCGTAGTCGTACCCGGTGAGGAAGCGGAGGCCGCCGTCCGCGCAGGGCACGTAACGCCAGTAGCCCCGGCCCTCGGTGAGGAACGACAGCGGATGCGCGCAGGCGAACCGGAGCGCCGACGTCCGTGTCCCGTCCGGGCGGTGGCGCTCGCCGGCCGAGATCCCGGTGCCGGAGACGAAGAACCCGGGCAGCACCCGTACGCCGTACGTGAAGCGCTGCGGCTCCCCCTCCGCGCCCGGCAGATACGCGATCCGCGTGAACCGCAGGTCCCAGCGCTGGTGCTGGGCCGGGTCCTGGGTGCGTTCCCAGACAAGGTCCAGGTCAACCCCGATCCGCGCCTCGATGTACAGGCCGTCGCCCACGATCCCCTACCCCCTAGGGCCGAATTGAGCAGTCGCTCAAATCGCAACGGTGCAGACAGTAGAGCAATTTGAGCGACTGCTCAAGTGGCGGTACGGGTGGCCGCCAGTGGAGGGACGTGGGCGCGTGCGTGCGGGTGGCCCACGGCCCCGCCGCCCGGGGCCGCCGGGAGCACGGACTTACGTTCCCGGGCATGAAACGCACCGCTGCCTTCGCCACGACGGCCTGCCTCCTGTGCCTGGCCGCGACCGCCGTCCCCACCGCCCCCGCCGCGGCCGACTACTCCGGCAACCCGCTGGCCGGGGACAACGGCTTCGGGGTGCTCGTCCAGGACGACGCCGTCCTGGGCAGTACGGAGACCGAGGGGCCGGTCGCCATCGGCGGCAACCTCACCTACGGGCCGGGGTACAACGTCGCGCTGAACACCCCCGGTACGTTCACCGCCCCCGGCGACGACCGCCCGACCGCCCTGCTCGTCGGCGGCAGAATCGATCATGCGGCCAGCTCGCCGCAGGGCGTGCTCCAAGTCCTCAGCGACGGCTACGTGAAGGTCGGCGACCCGACCGGCTCGTCGATCCTGGACGAGGACTCCAACGGCGCCGAGGTGAATACCCACATCGTGGCGGAGGGTGCCGGGTACGACTCGACGCCCCGCGTGCAGGAAACGGTTCACCAGCCGGTCGAGTCCGTCACCGACACGACGGGCCTGCCGGATCTCGACGCCCTCTTCGCGACCTTCCGCGACCGCTCGGACGCCATCGACACCTGCGCCACCAACGTCGTCCTGCGCGACGCCTCCGGCACCCCGCTGCCCGACCAGACGGGCTTCCCCGCCGGAACGAGCGCACACATCACCCTCACCGAGGGCGAGACGAACGTACTCCGGCTGACCGGCGAGCAGCTGAACAACCTGTCCGAGATCACCTTCGACAACCAGCCGGACGCGTCGACCCCGTTCGTGGTGGACACCGACACGACCGGCACGGACAGCACGTACGTCTGGCACATCCCGAACCTCGCCGGCGTCTCCGGCGACCAGGCCCCCTACATGCTGTGGAACTTCCCCGACGCCACCGACATCACCATCGCGGACGGCGACTCGCTGGAGGGCACGATCTACGCGCCCCGCGCCCACCTCACGGACCTCGACCCGTCCAACATCGAGGGCACGATCGTCGTACGGGAGCTCACGGCCGGTCCGCTCGGCGACGGCGGCACCGCCGTGGACGCGGGCGAGATCCACCAGTTCCCGTTCGCCGCCGACATCGACTGCGACGGCACGGGGCCGACCCCGACGCCGACGCCCACCCCGACGCCCACACCCACCCCGACGCCGACGCCGAGCCCCACGGACCCCACCCCGACGCCGACGCCCACCCCGTCCCCCACGGGCTCGGCCCCCACACCGACGCCCACGGACACCGCTCCCGGCCCGTACCCGACCCACAGTCACCCCACGGCGCACCCGGACCACGGCGGCCACCACCGCCCACCGCACGGCGGCCTGGCCGACACCGGCACGACCACCACCCTCTACGCGGCGGCCGGCGCCTTCGCACTGGCGACGGCAGGGATCTTCCTCCTGGGCCGCAGGCGCAGGCCGAAGCACTGACGCCGAAATCTGCGCCTCCTTGCGCGTTTTTTGCTCGCAGATGGCGAATGTTTGCGCGCGAGGGGGCGGGGAGGCTAGGTTCGGCCGCAGTCGAGCAGCGGAGGACGTCATGAATCGGGTCGAGTACCGGGACGTCGTCTTCGCCGAGATCGACGGCTACCGCCCCCTGCTCCTCGACCTGACCGTGCCGGCCGACGCCCCCGCGCCCGTGCCGCTGCTGATCTGGATCCACGGCGGCGCCTGGCGGGTCGGGTCGCCCCGGGTGGGCGATTCCTGGCTGGGCGTCGCGGACCCGGTCGGGGCCGCGCTGGCCGCCGGATACGCCCTGGCCACCGTCCAGTACCGGTTCAGCGGCGAGGCGCACTACCCCGCCCAGCGCGACGACGTCCGCGCGGCCGTCGCCGCCCTGCGCCGCCTCGCGCCGGAGGCCGGGCTGGACCCCGCGAGGTTCGGGGCCTGGGGCGAGTCGGCGGGCGGCCACCTCGCCGCCGTACTCGGTCTCGACCGGCGGGAGGCGGAGCCCGATTCGGAGGTTCAGGCCGTCGTGGCGTGGTACGCGCCCAGCGACCTCACCACCCTGGGGCGCGCCCCCGGCTCACCGGAGAGCCTGCTCCTCGGACCGGCCGCCGCGCACGAGGAGGCCCGCAGGCTGGCCGGGCCGCTGGCCCATGTGTCCCCGGCGGCCCCACCCACGCTGCTCATGCACGGCGACGCGGACAAGCTCATCCCCTGCGACCAGAGCCGCAGCTTCGCGGACGCGCTCACGGCGGCGGGCGCCACCGCCGAGTTCGTCGTCGTCCCGGGGGCGGGTCACTGTTTCGAGGGGGCGGATCTGCGGGAACCCGTACGCCTCAGCCTGGACTTCTTCAACCGCCACCTGTGAGGCGGGGCGACCTCACCGCCCCGGAAACCGCTCCCCGCACGCGCTGCAGAAGACCGGTGCCGACTCCGGGGACATCCGCCCGCACTCCGGGCACACCCGGTCCAGCGCGCAGGGGGCCTCGCCGCCCTCCGGGGCGTACACCGTCGGCTTGAGCGTCAGGCCGGGACGGCGGCGGTGCACCGTCAGATACGCGAGGCCGTCCGGGCCCGCCGTCAGGGCGCGGCGCGAGGTGCGGGGCAGCCAGGTGACCGTGCTCGGGGCCAGCGTCAGCGGCGCGGAACCGTCACCGGGCACGAGCCGGCCGCCGCCCGCGAGGACGACCAGCAGCACGTCGAGCACGTCCTCCTGGTGCTCCCCGACCTCCGCGCCCGGCGGCAGCCTCACGAGGTTCGCGTCCAGCTCCCTCCCCTGAGGGTCGAGCTGCCACAGGGCGCCCCGGTCGTCGGGGGACGCGGCGGCGAGCAGGTCGTCCAGTACGGCGAGTACCTCGGGAGTCGCGTTCACGCCGCCCAGGCTACGACCGCGTACCCCTAGGGCCTGTCGTCAAACTGCCGTCTGCCGGGCGACGCCATGCACGCACTCTCGCCGCACCTGACGCCGCCCGGCCCGCCCTCCGGGCGGACGACGCCAGTTTGACGACAGGCCCTAAGCTGTACCGCTGCCGAGCGAGGAGACACCGCGTCATGCGCGACGAGAAATACCCCCCGATCGAGCCCCACGACCACGGCATGCTCGACGTCGGCGACGGCAACCGCGTGTACTGGGAGGTCTGCGGCAACCCCGCCGGGAAGCCCGCCCTCGTCGTCCACGGCGGCCCCGGCTCCGGCTGCACCGAGGGGCCCCGGCAGTACTTCGACCCGGAGCGCTACCGCGTCGTCCTCTTCGACCAGCGCAACTGCGGCCGCTCCACCCCGCACGCGAGCGACCCGGCCGTCGACCTGCGGCACAACACCACGGACCACCTGGTCGCCGACATGGAACGCCTCCGCGCCCGCCTCGGGATCGACCGCTGGCTGCTGTACGGGGGTTCCTGGGGCTCCACGCTGATCCTGGCGTACGCCGAGCGGCACCCGGAGCGGGTGAGCGAGATCGTGATCCCGGCGGTGACCACGACCCGGCGCTCCGAGATCGACTGGCTGTACCGGGGCGCCGGACTCTTCCACCCGGAGGCGTGGGACCGCTTCCGGGCCCACGTCCCGGAGGCCGCGAGCGACGCGACCCCGGACGTGCTCGCCGCGTACGCCCGGCGCACCGCGGACCCCGATCCGGCGGTACGGGCGCGGGCGACGGCGGAGTGGTGCGCCTGGGAGGACGCGGTGCTGTCCGGCGAGGCGTACGCGGGGCCTCCCCCGTACAGCGGGCGGCCCGGCCGGGCCCAGGCGGCGCTGGTGCGGATCTGCGCGCACTACTTCTCGCACGGCGCCTGGCTGGAGGAGGGCCGGCTGATCCGGGACGCGGGGCGGCTGGCCGGGATTCCCGGGGTGCTGGTGCACGGGCGGCGGGACATGGGCGGGCCTCTGGGCACGGCGTGGGAGCTGGCCAAGGCGTGGCCGGACGCGGAGCTGACGGTGATCGAGGACGCGGGGCACCTGGGCGGGGCGGCGACGAGCCGGGCGATCCTCGCGGCACTGGACCGGTTCGCGAAGGCGTAACCCCGCATACGCAAGGACACACGCTTGCTTCGAGCGCGCTCGAAGGAGTTGGCTTGGGGTCCATGAAGTACACGCAGCTCGGACGCACCGGACTCAAGGTAAGCCGCCTCGTCCTGGGGACGATGAACTTCGGCCCCCAGACCAACGAGAGCGACAGTCACGCCCTCATGGACGCCGCGCTGGACGCCGGCGTCAACTTCTTCGACACCGCGAACGTCTACGGCTGGGGCGAGAACAAGGGCCGCACCGAGGAGATCCTCGGCACCTGGTTCGCCAAGGGCGGCGACCGCCGCGACAAGGTCGTGCTCGCCACCAAGGTCTACGGCAACATGGGCGCCGACGGCGAGGCGTGGCCGAACCACGACAAGCTGTCCGCCGTCAACATCCGCCGGGCCGTCGACGCCAGCCTGAAGCGGCTCCAGACGGACCACATCGACCTGTACCAGTTCCACCACGTCGACCGGGACACCCCGATCGAGGAGATCTGGCAGGCCATCGACGTACTGATCCAGCAGGGCAAGATCCTTTACGCCGGTTCCTCGAACTTCTCCGGCTACAAGATCGCCCAGGCCAACGAGCGCGCCCGGCAGCGCGGCAGCTACGGCCTGGTCAGCGAGCAGTGCATCTACAACCTGATGGAGCGCGGCGCCGAGATGGAGGTCATCCCGGCCTCCCAGGAGTACGGCCTCGGCGTCATCCCGTGGTCGCCGCTGCACGGCGGCCTGCTCGGCGGGGCGATCCGCAAGGAGCGCGAGGGTGGCGGCGCCCGCTCCACCTCCGGCCGCTCCGGCGACGCGCTGGCCGACCCGAAGGTCCGGGCGCAGATCCAGGCGTACGAGGACCTGCTCGGCAAGCACGGCCTGGAGCCCGGTGAGGTGGGCCTCGCCTGGCTGCTGACGCGGCCCGGGATCACCGGCCCGATCTCCGGCCCGCGCACACGGGAGCAGCTCGACTCGGCGCTGCGCGCGGTGGAGCTGGAGCTGTCGGCGGAGGTGCTGGACGCGCTGGAGGAGATCTTCCCCGGCCCGGGCCCGTCGCCGGAGAACTTCGCCTGGTAGGTCCGTTACGGAGGGCCTAACCGACGGCGGCCGCCACGGCGACGACGGCGAACATCAGTACGAGCACGGCCGCCATGATGCGGTTTCTGGTCTTCGGGTCCACCCGACGAGCGTAACCGGACCCGTACACGTGAACGCGACGCGGCCCCGCCCCGGAGAACCGGGAGCGGGGCCGCGTAGTCGCGTACGGAGGGGAAAACCCCTACGCCGCGGTTGCCAGCTGCTCGCGCTGCACGAACCGTACGTGCGGGCGGCCCGGGCGCAGGTCCACCTTGAGGCGCAGGCCGCCGAGGCGGGCCAGGATCACACCGATGACGACCGCCGCCGCGAGGGACAGCGCACCGCCGACCACCATGCCGGTGCGGGCGCCGTACGCGTCGCTGATCCAGCCGACGATCGGGGCGCCCACCGGCGTACCCCCGGCGAAGACCATCATGTAGAGGCTCATCACGCGGCCGCGCATGGCCGGGTCGGACGCCATCTGGACGCTGGTGTTGGCGCTGATGTTGGTCGTCAGGCCGATCATGCCGATCGGCACGAGCAGGACCGCGAAGATCCAGACGTTCGGCGCGAGCGCCGCGATGATCTCCAGCAGGCCGAAGGCCGTACCGGCGGCGACCAGCATCCGCAGCCGCGAGGAGCGGCGGCGGGCGGCGAGCAGGGCACCGGCCAGCGATCCGGCGGCCATGAGGATGTTGAAGAACGAGTACATCCCGGCGCCGCCGTGGAAGATCTCGTCCGCGAAGGCCGTCAGCCAGATCGGGAAGTTGAAGCCGAAGGTGCCGACGAAGCCGACCAGGACGATCGGCCAGATCAGCTCGGGGCGCCCGGAGACGTACCGCAGCCCCTCACGGAGCTGCCCCTTGCCGCGCGGCACGATGACGGCCTTGTGGAGCTCGCTCGTCCGCATCATCATCAGGCCGACGAGCGGGGCGAGGAACGACAGGCCGTTGAACATGAAGGCCCAGCCGCTGCCGACCGTGGTGATCAGCACACCCGCGACGGCGGGACCGATGAGCCGGGCCGACTGGAAGTTCGCCGAGTTCAGGCTGACCGCGTTGCGCAGCTGCGCGGGGCCGACCATCTCGGAGACGAACGCCTGACGGGCCGGGTTGTCGACGACGGTGACCATGCCGAGCAGGAACGCGATCAGATAGACGTGCCAGACCTGGACCACGCCGGAGAGCGTGAGCACGGCGAGCACGACACCGCAGGCGCCCAGGGCGGCCTGGCTGACGAGCAGGAGCTTGCGCTTCGGCAGCCGGTCGGCGATGACGCCGCCGTACAGGCCGAACAGCAGCATGGGGAGGAACTGGAGCGCCGTGGTGATGCCTACGGCGGCGGCGGACCCGGTGAGGCTCAGAACGAGCCAGTCCTGCGTGATGCGGGACATCCAGGTACCGGTGTTGGAGATCACGGCGCCCGTGGCGAACAGGCGGTAGTTGCGGATCTTCAGCGACGAGAAGGTCCCGCCGGTCTTGCTCTCGTGGGTGGAAGTCGGTGCGGGGGCGGAGTCTGCTCCGGATCCCGTACTCAAAAGGGTTCGCCTCCTCGGCGTGGACATCGTGCTGGTCGACGGGGACGGAGTCGCGTCTCTCCACGGAGACGCGGCTCTCACAGGTGGGCGAGCTTCTCCAGCACGGGCGCCGCGTTGCGCAGCGTCTCCCACTCGTCCTCGTCCAGGCCCTCGGCGAGCGTGGTCAGCCAGGCGTTCCGCTTCTTGCGGCTCTCGGCGAGCATGGCCTCGGCCTGCTCGGTCTGACTGACCATCTTCTGACGACGGTCATCGGGGTGCGGTTCCAGCCTGACCAGACCCTTCGATTCCAGCAACGCGACGATGCGGGTCATCGACGGCGGCTGGACGTGCTCCTTACGAGCGAGCTCACCCGGAGTGGCGGAACCACAACGGGCCAGCGTCCCGAGCACCGACATCTCGGTCGGGCTCAGCGACTCGTCGACGCGCTGGTGCTTCAGGCGCCGGCCGAGCAGCATGACGGCGGAACGGAGGGAGCTCACGGCGGCGGCACTGTCGCTGTCGTGGATCAGGTCAGGCATGTTTGTTAGCGTAACTCATTACCTACCCTAAAGACCACTTGTGTTACACGCGCGTAAGCGGGATCACTCCGGCCGCTGTGGCCGGATCACCAATCGATCACCCAAACGAGTGAGCCACTGGCGGAAAATCTCGCGCGGCGGGCCCGTGGG
Organism: Streptomyces sp. NPDC097595; assembly: GCF_044761525.1. NCBI lineage: Bacteria > Bacillati > Actinomycetota > Actinomycetes > Kitasatosporales > Streptomycetaceae > Streptomyces > Streptomyces sp. NPDC097595. The sequence goes on from NZ_JBIWCN010000010.1 coordinate 63,542, forward strand.
GCGTAACCCTGCTTGGCATGGGATCGACAGTGCTCAGCCTGCGCATAGACGGTGAGCTGCTCGACCGGCTCAAGCAGCATGCCGCAAAACGCGGAATGAGCGTCCAGGACTATGTGGTCCGGACGCTCATTCGCGACGACTTCGACGAACGTTTCCAGTCAGCCGTCGAGGAGACGGAGAAGTTCTACGGGCCGGAGAAGCTCTGCCCGGCGGACGGCGTGCCGGCCGAGGAGGTCACCTGACCCCCGGGGCCGGCCCGCGCACCGCCCCTACGTGAGGCCGAGCGCCGGCATCATGTAGTAGAAGACGAAGACCGCCGACACCGCGTACATCGCGGCGGGCACCTCGCGGCCCCGGCCGGAGGCCAGGCGCAGCACGGTGAAGGCGATGAAGCCGATGCCGATGCCGTTGGTGATCGAGTACGTGAACGGCATCATGACCATCGCGAGGAACGCCGGGATCGCCAGCGTGAAGTCGCTCCAGTCGATGTCCCGCACCGAGCCCGCGATGATCAGGAAGCCCACCGCCAGCAGGGCGGGGGTCGCCGCCTGCGAGGGGACCATGGTCGCCAGCGGCGTGAGGAACAGCGCCACCGTGAACAGCAGACCCGTGACGATGCTGGCCAGACCCGTGCGGGCACCCTCGCCGACGCCCGCCGTGGACTCCACGAAGCAGGTCGAGGCGGAGGAGGAGGTGGCGCCGCCCGCGGCGACCGCGACACCGTCCACGAGGAGCACCCGGTTGATGCCCGGGAAGTTGCCGTTGGCGTCCGTCAGCTTCGCCTCGTCGCCGACGCCGAGGATGGTGCCCATCGCGTCGAAGAAGCAGGACAGCAGCACGGTGAAGACGAACAGGATGCCGGTCAGCACGCCGACCTTGTGGAAGCCGCCGAACAGGCTGAAGTGACCCAGCAGCCCGAAGTCCGGGGTCGCCACGGGATTGCCCGGCCACTCCGGCACGGTCAGCCCCCACGCCTCGCCCGGCAGGTCGGCGGCCGCGTCGATGATCAGCGCGACCACGGTCATCGCCACGATGGAGATCAGGATCGCGCCCGGGACCTTGCGGACGATCAGGATCAGGGTCAGCAGCGCGCCCAGCACGAAGACCAGGACCGGCCAGCCGTTGAGGTGGCCGTCGGAGCCGAGCTGGAGCGGCACGGTGGTGTGCGCGACGTCCGGGATACGGGAGACGAAGCCCGAGTCGACCAGGCCGATGAGCAGGATGAACAGGCCGATACCGATCGCGATGCCCTTGCGCAGCGAGCCCGGTACGGCGTTCATCACGCGTTCCCGCAGCCCGGTCGCGACCAGCAGCATGACCACGATGCCCGCGAGGACCACCATGCCCATGGCGTCGGGCCAGCTCATCCGGGGGGCGAGCTGGAGGGCGACGACGGTGTTGACGCCGAGGCCCGCGGCCAGCGCGATCGGCACGTTGCCGATGACGCCCATGAGCAGCGTGGAGAACGCGGCGGTGAGCACGGTCGCGGTGACCAGCTGGCCGCCGTCGAGCTGGTGGCCGTACATGTCCTTCGCGCTGCCCAGGATGATCGGGTTCAGCACGATGATGTAGGCCATCGCGAAGAAGGTCGCGAATCCGCCACGGATCTCGCGGGCTACCGACGACCCCCGCTCGGAGATCTTGAAGAAGCCGTCCAGGCCGCCGGAGGACGGGGAGGGCGGAGGCGGCGTGGCGTCGACCTTAGCGGTGGCCGAGGGGGACATGTATGACCTCAGTCAGGGTGCGTAGAGGGGTTCAAAAGTGGTCAGCTTTGGACTTTCACACGAATAATTCGAGCCAGTCATAAGCAGATTCAGTATGAATACATAAGGCGAAGATCGCTATCTCCGCGCGTAGACCCTTGGGCCGACTGGCCCGACAACGCTTATATACGCGCCGCATACACTGGCCGCATGGCGAAGTGGACACCCAAGCACGAGGCACCGGAGCCCCTGGAGGGCCCGGTCGTCGCGACCATCACCGGCGGCACGATCCTCTGGTTCGTCCTCTTCCTCGTCCAGATCCCGTTCTACAACTGGTTCGACGACCACGGCCACCTGTGGTGGGTGTGGACCTGCCTGGCCGGCGCGGGCCTCGGCCTGATCGGCATCTGGTACGTACGGGGGCGGGACGCGGCCCTCAAGCGCGCGGCGGCAGCGGCGGCGGATCCGCAGGCCGACTGAGGCGGAGCCCCGTACCGTCGAACCATGACGCAGCGGGCATCCGAACTTTCCGGGGAGCAGCGCGCTTCCGGACGCGGGCTCACGGCCGCCGAGGTCGCCGAGCGGATCTCGCGGGGCGAGGTCAACGACGTACCGGTGCGGTCCTCGCGGTCGCTGACCGAGATCGTCCGGGCCAACGTCTTCACCCGGTTCAACCTGATCATCGGCGTGCTCTGGGTGATCATGCTGGCCGTCGCGCCGATCCAGGACAGCCTGTTCGGCTTCGTGATCATCGCCAACACCGGTATCGGCATCGTGCAGGAGTGGCGGGCCAAGAAGACCCTGGACAGCCTCGCGGTCATCGGTGAGTCGAAACCCGTCGTCCGGCGCGACGGGAAGGCCGCCGGGATCCACACCTCCGAGATCGTCCTCGGCGACCTGGTCGAGCTGGGCCCCGGGGACAAGGTCGTCGTGGACGGCACGGTCGCCGAGGCGGACGGCCTGGAGGTGGACGAGTCCCTGCTCACCGGCGAGGCCGACCCGGTCCTCAAGAAGACCGGCGACACGGTGATGTCCGGCAGCTTCGTCGTCGCCGGGGGCGGCGCCTTCACCGCGACGAAGGTCGGCCGCGAGGCGTACGCGGCGCAGCTCGCCGAGGAGGCCTCCCGCTTCACGCTCGTCCGGTCCGAGCTGCGCAGCGGCATCTCGACCATCCTGAAGTACATCACCTGGATGATGGTGCCGACCGCGACCGCCCTGGTGATCAGCCAGCTGGTGGTCAAGGACAACAACTTCAAGGACTCCATCGCCCGCACGGTCGGCGGGATCGTCCCGATGATCCCGGAGGGCCTGGTCCTGCTGACCTCGGTGGCCTTCGCGATCGGGGTCGTACGCCTGGGCCGCAAGCAGTGCCTGGTGCAGGAGCTGCCCGCCATCGAGGGCCTGGCCCGGGTCGACGTGGTCTGCCTGGACAAGACCGGCACGCTCACCGAGGGCGGCATGGACGTCACGGAGCTGCGTCCGCTGGGCGATGCCGAGGAACCGTATCTGCGCCGCGTCCTCGCGGCCTTCGGCGCGTCCGAGCCCCGGCCCAACGCCAGCCTCCAGGCCATCATCGACGCCTACCCGGCCCCGGCGAAGGCCCCGGAGAGCGCCCCGGAGGACGGCGCCTGGACGACCACCGGCACCCTGCCCTTCTCCTCCGCCCGCAAGTACAGCGGTGCCGCGTTCACCGAAGACGGCGGCGCCTCCTCCGCCTGGCTGCTCGGCGCGCCCGACGTGCTGCTGTCCGAGGACGACCCCGCGCTCGCGGAGATCGGGCAGCTCAACGAACAGGGCCTCCGCGTGCTGCTCCTGGCCCGGGCGCGGGGCGAGCTGGACGCGCCGGACGCGGCCCAGGGGGCGGAGCCGGCCGCCCTCGTCGTACTGGAACAGCGGCTGCGGCCCGACGCGGGGCGCACCCTCGCGTACTTCGGCGAGCAGCGGGTCGCCACGAAGGTGATCTCCGGCGACAACGCGGTCTCGGTCGGCGCGGTCGCCGCGAAGCTCGGGATGGAGGGCGCGGAGCACCCGTTGGACGCACGCCGGATGCCGAAGGACACGGACGAGATGGCGTCCGCGATGGAGCGGAACGCGGTGTTCGGCCGGGTCACCCCGCAGCAGAAGCGGGAGATGGTCGCCGCGCTCCAGTCGCGCGGGCACACGGTCGCGATGACCGGCGACGGCGTCAACGACGTCCTCGCGCTGAAGGACGCCGACATCGGCGTCTCCATGGGCTCGGGCTCCGAGGCGACGCGCGCGGTGGCCCAGATCGTGCTGCTGAACAACAGCTTCGCGACCCTGCCGTCCGTGGTGGCCGAGGGCCGCCGCGTGATCGGCAACATCACCCGGGTCGCGACCCTGTTCCTGACGAAGACCGTGTACTCGGTGCTGCTGGCCGTCCTGGTGGTCTGCTTCCAGGTCGAGTACCCGTTCCTGCCGCGCCATCTGACCCTGCTGTCCACGCTGACGATCGGCGTCCCGGCGTTCTTCCTGGCGCTCGCCCCGAACAAGGAGCGCGCGCATCCGCACTTCGTACGCCGCGTCATGCGGTACGCGATCCCCTCGGGCGTCATCTGCGCCGCCGCGACCTTCGTGATGTACCTGATCGCCCGCCACCACTACGCGGGTACGGGGGCGCTGGACGCGGAGACGAGCGCGGCGACGCTCACGCTGTTCCTGGTCTCGATGTGGGTCCTGGCGATCATCGCCCGCCCGTACACCTGGTGGCGGATCTGCCTGGTGGCCGCGATGGGCCTGGCGTTCCTGGTCGTCCTCGCGGTGCCGTGGCTCCAGGACTTCTTCGCGCTGAAGCTGGTGGGCACGCGGATGCCGTGGACGGCGGTGGCCATCGCGGTGGTGGCGTCGGCGGCGCTGGAGTACGCGTGGCGGCTGGTGGGCCGCCGCTTCGGGGGGTGAAACGGCGGCCCCCGGACTCAGTCGAACCAGCGGTCCCGGGCCAGTTCCCGCGTGCGGGACGGGTCCTCCAGCAGCGCCGCGACCTCGAAGCGGCGGGGCCACTGGCCGGACGCCCAGGCCAGGCCCGCCGCGACGCCCTCCAGCGTGGCGGCGTGGACCACCCCGTCCGGGGTGCGCCGCCAGTCCAGTTCCACGCCGCCCGCGCGGAGTTCGCCGTGTTCGATGTACGTGTCCGGGGTGGCCGGACCCAGCAGCACGTGCACGGACTCGGGCACCTCGTGCTCCTCGCCGTCGCTCGTGACCTCGGCCGCCACGGTCTCGCCGAGCCGCCGCACCTGGAACAGCTCGGCCAGCTCCGCCGCGTGCGCCGGGGCGACGGGCAGCAGCGGCAGCCCTCCGGCGAGCGGCAGCAGGTCCGGCGCGTCCGCGATCACCGCGTCCGCCGCGTCCACCACACGCACCTCGCCGTCCACGACCGCCCGCAGCTCGTCCGGCAGCGTGACCTGGTCCGGGTCGAGCGCGGACAACGCGGTGTACAGCGCGTGCAGTTGTACGCCGGTGACCGGGCGGTCCTCGTCGGCGAGCCGGCCGAGCAGCTCGGCGGCCCCGCCCGGCTCGTCCAGGAGCGCGGCGACCGACGTCCGTACGCCCAGGGCGCGCAGCACCTCGGCGTCCTCGAAGCCGGTCGCGTCGGCGGAGTCGTAGAGCCCCGCGAGCAGGGAGTCACCGCCGTGGGTGCGCAGACCCGCCGGGCGGCGGCCGTCCAGCACCGGGTGGCCGCGCAGCCACCACGCGGTGTAGGGGCGGACGGACTCCGTGGTGCCGTCCGGGAGCAGCACCCGGACCGGCTGCGTGAGCGCGTCCCGCAGCGGCGGCCGGGCCAGCATGGCGAGCGCCTGCGGCCAAGCGTCGTCGTCCACCAGGTCCAGATCGCGTACGGCGACGAGCTCGGTCGCGACCGGCGGCACCGGGCTGTCCGGGAGCTGGTCGAGGATGTCCTCGCACCACACGTCCACCGCGTCGAGCAGCCCGGCGTCGTCCGGCTCCGCGAAGTCGCTGTCGCGCGGCTCCAGTTCGTCCGGGTCCAGGACGACGTCCGTGGCCCGTACGAGGGCGAAGGTGGCGAGCACCCCGCAGGCGGTCAGCGGCTGTTCGCCCCAGCGCTCGGCCAGCTCCGCTTCGCACAGCGCGAGTTCGCCCTCGCGCATGACCTGGGCGAACGGGCTGTCCGGCAGCACGAGCTCGCCGGCGGGGGCGAGTTCGCCGTCCTCGTCGGGCAGTGCGAGCGCGCCGAGCCAGGGCTCCTCGCCCGGTTCCAGGGCGGCGTCGCGGACCAGGGTGAGCACGGTCTCCACCAGCTCGTCGCCGTCGAGCGCGTCCTCGTCCCAGATCTCACCCGCGTCCAGCGACCCCGCGACGGCCGCCCGCACCTGCGGGGTCGTCAGCACGGCGCGCGGGGTGGCGGGCAGGGCCCCCAGCTTCTCCAGGAGCGGATGCGCGGCGTCCGGGTGCGCGACCTTGAGCCCGAGGCGGCCGAGCCGGTCCAGGACGGGGCCGGACAGCGCGTCGGGGAGCGGGAGGAGGACCTGGCGGGGGCCGATGGTGGTGCGGGGAAGCGCGGGCGCTTCGGGGTCGGCGGAGGGGGCGTCCGGGCCGCCCCTGGCCATTCCCGTACCCGCGCCCGCCAGCGGGACCGGGAGGCCCGAGAGGCGGTCCGGGTCGACCCCGGCCAGGCTGTCGTAGAGCCGCCGCCACCAGGCCGGTTCGCGTTCCAGACCGGCCAGACGGTCGATCGCCTCGGTCAGCGGGACGCGGGCGACGCCGAGCGTGCGCAGCTCGACGCGCCGTTCCAGACCCGCCGGCAACAGGCACGGCAGCACCTCGGCCAGCACGGCGACCGTCTGCGCGCCGGCGCCCTCCACCACCTCGGCCTCGACCGGGCGCAGCCCGACGGTGTCCTTGCGGACTCCCTCGTCCCAGTCCTCCCAGCGCTCCGGTTCGCGCGGGGCGGCGGGCTCCAGGAACGCGACGCGCGGCAGCCGCTCCAGGATCGCCCCGCGCAGCGCGCCGTCGAGCACGCCCTGCCCCAGGGGGCCCGGCACCAGGGCGATCGTCGCGACGGACATCGGCTCCCAGTCGCCGAGCAGCTCCGCGTACGCGTCGGCGGCGCGCTGCGTCAGGAAGTCGGTGAGCGGTCCGGGGGCGGGGTGCCTGCGGGTGGTGTCGAGCGGCAGCGACGCGATGAGCAGCGCGGGCAGGCCGAGCGGTTCGTCGGTGGGCGTCGGCGCGTGGACGACGGGTGCGGTGCGGGGGTGGACCGGGGCGCCGTCCGCGTCCACCGGGACGGCCCAGGTCACCGACCAGTGCGGGCGGAGGCGTTCCTCCAGCGGGCGGTCGGCGAGCAGGGCGGGCTCGATCGGGCCGTGGTGGACGGCGGTGCGCCAGCGGTTCGTACCGTGCGCGGAGTCCTCGATGTGCGTGTACGGGCCGTGCTGGGAGCGGCGGAGGGTGCGTACGCCCTCCGGGGTCTCGACGACGACCTCTTCGAGCCCGGCCAGCGTGAGGAGCAGGGCGTCGTCCACGGCGGCCAGCAGCCGTCCGACCAGGTCCTCGGCGACGCCGTCGCGCAGCGGCAGCACGACGACGGTGTCGTAGCCGTCGGGCGCGGTGCCCTCGGCGGGCAGCGGGAGGCGCAGCAGCGGTACGTGGCCGTCGCGGCGGCGCAGCTCGTCGCCGAGTCCGGGGCTGCCGACGGCGGCCTCCCGGGCGAGCTCGCGGGCCTCGGCGAGGGACCAGCGGACGCCGCCGTGCCGGCCCGTGACCGCCGGCTCGTCGCTCACCGCGAGCACGGCGGCGAACCCGACGCCGAACCGGCCCACGGCGCCCTCGTGGCCCTCGCGCTTGGCGGACGCGCGCAGCGTGGACAGCGATTCGACGCCGGTGGCGTCCAGGGGTGCGCCGGTGTTCGCGGCGGCGAGGACGGCGGGGTCGCCGTTCGTTGCCGGGTGCAGCGTGAGCCTCAGCCGGCCCGGGGTCCCGGCGCGGGCGGCGGCGTCGGCGGCGTTCTGGGCCAGCTCGACCACGAGGCGGTCGCGGTAGCCGCCGAGCGCGAGGTCCTCCTCGGCGTTGGCGTCCTCCCGGAACCGGGCGGGTCCGGCGCCCCAGGCGGCGAGCACGCCGCGCCGCAACCGCGCGGTGCCGAACGGATCGCCCTCCGTCGCGTTGATGCCCATGCGCGTGCTCCCTCTGCCGGTGCGGTGTCGCGTACCCCGCGAAGCTACCGGTTACGGCCCGGGCCCTCCGACTCCCCGCCCCCCGGGGTGCGCGACCCCCACCTCAAGGCTTCCGTCCTCAAACGCCGGACGGGCTGGATTTGGCCGGTGCGCGCTGGAAGCGGCTAGCAGCCGAAACCCCACGCCGCCCAAACCAACCCGGACCACTCAAGCCCGTCCGCACCCCCCAAGCCCGTCCGGCGATTGAGGACGGAACCGGCGCCGAGGACCCCCGAACCAACCCGGATCACCCAAGCCTGTCCGCACCCCCAAGCCCGTCCGGCGTTTGAGGACGGAACCGGTTCGCCGGGGCAACCCGCGCCCCGCCTACGCGTGGCCCAGGTCCTCCGGCGAAGCCGAATCGTGCAACGGATACTCATCCACCCGCACCGTGTCCAACCGATGCGGCACCGCCGCAGGCGGCTTCGGCATGACCGCCGCCTCCGAGTGCCCCCCACACCCGTACGACAGCGACACCACATGCCCGTCCGCCGGACCGAACTCGTTCGCGCACACCCCGAACGCCTGCCGCAGCGAGCCCGCCAGCGGCATCAGGAAGGCGCAGGAGACACACGACGCCGGCGCGGCCTGCGCCATCGGGGTCTTCGGGCCGAACTCCTCGTCCCAGCGGTCCGCCGCCGAGTGCAGCCCGTAACGCGAAAGCACCCGCGCCCGCCGCACGCCCAGCTCGTCCGCCACCGCCGCGATCGATCCGCGCCGCGGCGGCTCCGGGCGCGTCGTCAGCTCCGCGTCCTCCACGTCGACGATGTCGGCCAGCTCACCGGTGACCGCGGCGACCGCCGAGTTCGGCGGGACCTCGTCCGCACCGGTGTACCCGGGCTCAAGGCGGAGGTCGTCCGCCTCGGTCGGCAGCAGGTCCCCGGGCCCCATGTCCCCCGGCCGCAGCCGCTCGCTCCACGGCACCCACTCCGGCGCGAGCAGCGCGTCGGAGCCCGGCAGCAGCACCGTCTCGTCCAGCGTCACGTTCTTCGCGCGGGAGGCCCGGGCGACCGTCACGGCCCAGCGCCAGCCCCGGTAGCCGGGGTCCTTGCACTCGAAGTAATGCGTGACGACCCGGTCCCCCTCGGAGACCACCGCCACATGCTCACCCACGATCCCCGGCGCGGCCGCCTCCTCCGCCGCCGCGCGGGCGAGGTCTACCGCCTCGGCGCACAGTCGGTCGGGAGCGGGGGTACGGGCGGTACGGGCCGTACGGCCTCGCGTCGTCGCAGCACTCACAGGTCTCGCTTCTCTCCTACGCCAGTCTCACGAGCGCGCCAGCACATCGACCATCGATTTCGGCCATACGGTCGCGGACGGAGCGGACCTTGGGGCCGCGTCGACGTCCACACCCGTTGAGCCAACCTCGGGCACGCCTTCCGCAATCCATTCTGCGGGATCGCCGAGAGGCGCGCGGCCGAGAACAACCGCCGGTGGCGCGCTACGCACGCTACCCTCTCCGCCGCTCCCCGCCCACCTGCCGTCCGAAACGCCGCCGTTTCCGCCACCCCGGGCCCGACCGTTTCGCGCCTCCGGCGCGCCCCGCGCCCCGCCCCGGCACTGACCCGACGGGGCGGTCCCGACCGCGCCCCGCCAGGAAGCCGGTTCGCATCACACACTCCTGGGGCACTATGACCAAGTGGCTTCAGCCAGGTCGCATGACGGTCCCGGCCCGCTCCGCAGTGCGGGCCGGTCGATCGGTCATGCCCTGCGCGTCCCCTTCACCGGCACCGCCCGCGGCATCCGCAAGGCGACCCACGCGCACGGCGCCGGCGAGAGCGGCCTCGGCAAGCTGATCGAGCTGCACGCGGTGAACGGCGCGGGCGATGTGATGATCACCGTCGCGCTCGCGTCCACCGTCTTCTTCTCCGTACCGACCGACCAGGCGCGCGGCCGGGTCGCGCTGTACCTCGCGGTGACGATGGCGCCGTTCATCCTGCTCGCCCCGGTCATCGGCCCGCTCCTGGACCGCCTGCCGCACGGCCGCCGGGCCGCGATGGCCGGTTCCATGCTGGCGCGGGCGGTGCTGGCGCTGACCATGTCCGGCGCGGTCGCCACCGGCGACCTGGAGCTGTACCCGGCGGCGCTCGGCGTACTGGTCTGCTCGAAGGCGTACGGAGTGGTGCGCAGCGCCGTCGTACCGCGTCTGCTGCCACCGAAGTTCTCACTGGTGAAGGCCAACTCACGGGTGACCCTCGCCGGGCTGCTGGCCACCGGGGCCGCCGCGCCGGTGGGGGCGGGGCTCCAGACGATCGGCCCGCAGTGGCCGCTGTACGGCGCGTGCGCGATCTTCGTCGGTGGCGGGATCCTGGCGTTCACGCTGCCGCCGAAGGTGGACTCGGCGAAGGGCGAGAGCCGGGCGCAGCTCGTACCGCCGCACGGCGGGAGCGAGCCGCGGCCGTCCTCCACGAAGCCCGGAAACAAGACCGGGACCAAGGCCGGCGCCAAGGGCCGCGAGCGGCGCCCCGGCCTGCGGTCGGTCGGCCCGTCCGTACTGCACGGCCTCCAGGCCAACGCGGCGCACCGCGCGCTCTCCGGGTTCCTGATCTTCTTCCTGGCGTTCCTGCTGCGCGAGCACCCGCTCGCCGGCCAGAGCGCCGCGATCTCGCTGGGCATCGTCGGCGTGGCGGCGGGCGTCGGCAACGCGCTGGGCACGGCGGTGGGCTCCTGGCTGCGGGCGCGCGGCCCGGAGATCATCGTCGCCTCGGTGCTGGGCCTGGCCCTGGGCGTGGCGATCCTGGCGGCCGTCTTCTTCTCCACGGTCATGGTCGCCGCGCTCGCCGCGACGGCGGGCCTGACGCAGGCGCTGTCGAAGCTGTCGCTGGACGCGATGATCCAGCGCGATGTGCCGGAGGAGGTGCGGACGTCCGCGTTCGCCCGCTCCGAGACGGCGCTCCAGATGGCCTGGGTGGTGGGCGGCGCGATCGGCATCGCCCTCCCCCTCAACGGCGTACTGGGCATGTCCGTCGCCGCCGGGCTGCTGGCGCTCGGCGCGGCCGCCTCCGTACGGGGGCTGCTGGGTGCCGCGCGGCGCGGCTCGCCGCACCCCCGCGTGGCGTGAGCGGGAGCGACCGATAGCCTTCGGCCCATGACCGTTGCGTTCTTCTCCGGTAAGGGCCGTCGAATCGGCGTCGCTCTTGGTGCCGTGTCCGCGGGACTCCTCGTCCTCTCCGCCTGCGACAAGCCGACGCCGCTCGCCACCGTGACGGTCGGCGACAACTCGGTGAGCTCCGAGGCCGTCTGCTACGACGACGGCAAGGGTCTCTCGAACTCCGAGGCCCAGAAGTGCCTCAACAAGGAGGCGGAGAAGACCGTCAAGGTCTCCATGACCGACACGGTCCACTTCGGTGTCGACCCGGAGATCGCGGACAACGGCTGGACCCTCTTCCTGGAGGGGCAGCGCGGCGAGCCGGAGCCGTCCAAGAAGACCTACCGGTCCATCTCGGGCAGCGCCTTCTTCTCCAGCCAGAGCCAGACCGGGGAGCCCGCCCCGAAGGAGACGCAGATCAGCATCGTGGAGAACAAGGGCGCGAAGGTGATCGGCATCTGGAGCTTCAAGCTGGAGAAGACCGACTGACGTGCGTGTACTCGTCGTGACCGCGGTCCCGGTGGAACGGGACGCGGTCACGCGTGCGTACGGGGACGAGCCGGCGGTCCACGTGATCCGCGGTGCGGAGATCCACCGCACCGGCCCGCTGGACGTGCTCGCGGGCGGCGCGGGCCCGGCGGCCGCGGCGGCGTCGACGGCGTTCGCGCTGGCGGCGGACCGCTACGACCTGGTGATCTCGGCGGGCATCGGCGGCGGCTTCGCGCCGGTCGCCCCGGTCGGTTCGCTGGCCGTGTCCCGCCGCATCGGCGCGGCGGACCTGGGCGCCGACACGCCGGACGGCTTCGTCCCGGTGACCGGGCTCGGCTTCGGCCGGACCTGGCACCTCCCGCCCCGCTCCCTCGTCCGCGCCGCCGCCGGGGCGACCGGGGCGACGGCCGGCGACATCCTCACCGTCTCCACCGTCACCGGCACGGCGGAGCGCACCGCCGCCCTGCTGGCCGCCCACCCGAACGCCGTCGCCGAGGCCATGGAGGGCTTCGGGGTCGCGGAGGCGGCGGACCTCGCCGGCGCACCGGTCCTGGAGATCAGGGCCGTGTCGAACACCGTCGGCCCGCGCGACCGCGACGCCTGGCGCATCGGCGACGCGCTGACCGCGCTGACCGGGGCGTTCGGGAAGCTCATACCCGTACTGGAAGGCTGGACCCGCCATGACCGAGACGACCCCGCAGACTGACGCGCTGCGCATCGCCTTCTCGCCCTGCCCGAACGACACGTTCGTCTTCGACGCCTGGGCGCACGGCAGGGTCCCCGGCGCACCCGAGCTGGACGTCACGTTCGCGGACATCGACCTCACCAACGGCATGGCGGAGCGCGGCGAGCTGGACGTGCTCAAGGTGTCGTACGCGGTGCTGCCCTGGGTCCTGGAGGAGTACGCGCTGCTGCCGTGCGGCGGGGCGCTGGGCCGGGGCTGCGGCCCGCTCGTCCTCACCCGCGAGGCGGGCACCGACCTGACCGGGAAGACGGTCGCTGTACCGAGCGAGCGCTCGACGGCGTACCTGCTGTTCCGCCTGTGGGCGGCCGAGGTGGTCCCGGGCGGGGTGGGCGAGATCGTCGTCATGCCGTTCGACGAGATCATGCCGGCGGTCCGGGACGGCAAGGTGGACGCCGGTCTGGTCATCCACGAGGCGCGCTTCACGTACCAGAACTACGGCCTGCACAACCTGGCCGACATGGGCCGGCACTGGGAGGACACCACCGGCCTGCCGATCCCGCTCGGCGCGATCATCGCCAAGCGCTCGCTGGGCGCGGACACGCTGAAGCTCCTCGCCGAGTCCGCCCGCACCTCGGTCCGCATGGCCTGGGACGACCCGGAGACCTCCCGCCCGTACGTCCTCGCGCACGCCCAGGAGATGGACCCGTCCGTCGCGGACCAGCACATCGGCCTGTACGTGAACGAGTTCACCGCGGACCTGGGCGAGGACGGCTACGCGGCGGTCCGCGGCCTGCTGACCCGCGCGGCGGCGGAGGGCCTGGTCCCGGCCCTGGCCCCGGACGCGCTGTCGTTCGGCTGAGCGCACACTTCCCCCGCATTCCGCGCGCCACAGACGGGGTGCGCGGTGACATGGTGGACCGGCCGGCGCATCCGAGCCCGGCACATCAACCCTGGGGGGTTTCCATGCGCGTCCGCACCACCGCGGCCTCCGCGGCCGTCGTCCTGCTCACTCTGCTGGGCTCGACCGCCTGCTCGACCGCGTCGGACAGCACGCCGTCGTCCGAGAACGCCGAGCAGGCGGCCCGGAGCCGGCCCGCGATCGACCCGTCGAAGTGCGCGGTCCCCGTCGACAAGATGCCGGAGGGGTGCGAGGTCGAGGCGTCCTTCGCGGTGGTCGAGGAGGGGGTCCCGGTCGAGGGAATGCCGACCATGGCGCCCGGGAACTAGTGCGTCGTGGGCGCCCCGGCCGGGGGCGCCCCCATCGCGGCTACACGTCCAGCTGGTCCGCGACCGCTCTCAGCAGGCCGGCGATCTTGGCCCCCGCCGCCTTGTCGGGGTAGCGGCCGCGCTCCAGCATCGGGGTGATGTTCTCCAGGACGGTCGTCAGGTCCTGGACGATCGACGCCAGCTCGTCCGGCTTGCGGCGCTGGGCGGCCGCGACGGACGGGGTCGGGTCGAGGATCGCCACGGAGAGCGCCTGGTCACCACGCTGTCCGGCGACCACGCCGAACTCGACGCGCTGACCGGGCTTGAGAGCGTCGACCCCGGCCGGGAGCACGGACGAGTGCACGAAGACGTCGCTGCCGTCGTCGCGGGAGAGGAAGCCGAAGCCCTTCTCGCTGTTGAACCACTTGACCTTGCCAGTCGGCAAAGCACGCACCCCATCTCAACCCGTATGCCGGAACGAATGCCCTCAGCAGGTCAGGCCGTCCTGTGGTCGTGCTCCCCTGCTGGCTGAAGCCTCCACAGGTGAAGTACCCCTCGTCAAGCCTGGTCATCCGGACTGTGTCCGGAAACGGCACCTGCTTCACCCGGACACGGTTCCGCCCTCCACCCGGACACGGTTCCGCGGCGTCCGGGAACTACCCTGACGGTGTGAGTACCTCATCTTCCGGCGCGGGCGACCGGCTGGTCCGGATCGGCGCGATCGTCTTCTTCATCGGCGCCCTCTCCACCCTCGCCACCATGGCCCCGCTCTTCCTCGGCACCCATCCGCTGCCGTCCATCGCCTGGTCCCTCTGCATGCTGATGGGCATCGGCTTCCTGATCGCCGCGGCAGGCGTCATCCGCTCGGCGCGGGCGGGGTCGCGGACAGAGCGGTAGCACCGGGACCCGTAGGCCGGTCTTTGGCCAGAAATGCGTTGCACTTGCAACGTTCCCCTTGGTAGAGATGAAGCTCCATACAGAGCCGTGCCGGGGGGCGCCATGACGGGATGGGACATCGATCCGGGCGGGGGGCGCCATGACGGGATGGGACATCGATCCGGGCGGGGTGGAGTCGATCCTGTCCCTGGTCGGGCTCGCCGCCAAGGACTTGAGCAAAGACGTCCGGGGCTACGGCAGGAGCGTCGAGGACGCGGCGGTGTCCGCGGGGACGATCAGCGGGCCCTACTGCGGTGAGGCGCCGTCGGGTCCGGTGGGGGCCGCCGTCGTCAACTTCGTGACCGACACACAGCACAAGATCACGTTCATGGCGGCCCGGGCCAAGAAGTCGATGGACGGCACGGTCAAGGCGACCACCGAGTACATCGAGGGCGACCTCGCCATGGCGGCCCGGGCCCAGCGCGAGGCGGCCAAGGCCCCCACGCCCGCGGAGCTCAGAGCGGCCGGGAAGCCGTCCGGCGAGCGGGAAGGGAAGTAGCCGCCGTGATCCAGCCCGGTGGCATCCCGCAATACACCGGCGACTTCGCCCAGTTGGAGAAGGCCGCGTCCAGTCTCCGTACGCACGCCGTCGGCATCCGTACCAGCGGCAAGGACGTCCACTCCCGCTTCCAGGCGACGGCCGGTTACTACAAGGCGCCCGAGGCAGACCGGCTGTTCTCCTCCACCCAGCCGGTGATGGACACGGCGGAGGAGTTCGCCACGGACATCGAGTCGCTGGCCGACGCCCTGGACACCTTCATCCACGAGGCCAAGCCGCACGCGGACCGGCTCAAGCAGCTGAAGCTGGACGCGATCGACTTCGTCCACGGCGTCGAGGGCGACGACGACTGGACCGAGGACCAGAAGAAGCTCGACGAGCACCAGGCCCTGATGGACGACGTGGCCACGGCTCAGGACGGCTTCCACGAGGCGGAACGCAAAGCCGCGAACGTGATCGAGGCGATCAGCCCGGCCATGTCCAGGCCCCGTTGGACCGCCGACGACGGCTCCCACGGGCCCCGTGCGTATGGCCCGTCCGAGGACCTGCTCGCGGGGATGAAGAACCTGCCGTGGGGCAGCCCCGAGGACCGTACGTACGAGCGCTGGAGCCTCGGCTGGTGGGGCCACGGGGCCAAGAGCTGGGCCTGGGACGGCCTCGTCAAGGACAGCATCTGGGGCGGCATCGACGGCCTGGGCACGCTGGCGGGCTTCCACGGGGAGAAGGACCGCGACGCGGCGTGGGACGGCTTACGCCGGACAGCCGTCGGCGGGTACGCGTACGGCATGGACGCCCTGGGCCAGGGCGAGCACCTGTCGGACTGGCAGCGGGAGAGCGAGGCGTACGCGAAGGAGTTCGCCAAGCAGCTCGTCGCGTACGACGTCACGCCGGAGGACCCGGCCCGGGGCCACGCCATCGTCTCGTTCAACCTGCTCACTCTCTTCGCGGGCCCGTTGGGAGTCGCCGCCAAGCTCGGCAAGGGCGGATCGTTCGCGAAGGCAGCGGGCACCGTGGCTCGGATCGGCGACGCCCTGGACCCGCTCAGCGGCGCGTTCAAGGCGGCCAAGGCCCTGTCGGACCTGCCCAAGGTCTCCCAGGTCCTCGCCAACGTCAGCGACCACCTCCGTATCCCGGCCTCACGTTTCCCCGACGGCGTCCTGGACCTCGACCACCGCTACCGCATCGACAAGGACGGCACCTTCATCCCCCTCGACCGCGAGGGCAACCCCCACCTGGAACCGGCGAGGCACGAGCCGTCGGCGGAGCGGAGGGGCGAAGCGGAACGGCAGCCGGTCGGCGCCGGCGCACAAGCGGAGGCCCCCGCGGCACACGTGCACGAGAACGCGGCCCCGCACCCCGGTGGCGAGGGACATCATGGCGTGCACCGCGATGACGCGGTGCACGGACGGGGGGACGCACCCGAAGGCGAGGGGACGAGCGGAGACGGCGACACCGGCCGTGGCCCCGACGGTGGTTCGGGAGGTTCCGGCGGAAGCGTCTCCGGCGCACCCCACAGCCCCCTACCCGAGAGCGGTCCCCTCATCCGCGGCAGCGAAACGGAACAACGCATCCGCGACGCCGTGCAGAGCGTTCCGGGAAAGAAGCGCCCCAAGCCGAATGTGCTGGAACGGGTTCTGGAGCGGCTCGCTTCTGAACCGGATGGGCAGCGCGTCGCCGACATCATCGCTTCGGGCCGGTTCAATCAGGCCGATGAGTACGGCCAGGTCGTCTCCGCTCTGGGAGCGAACAAGGCACACATGTTCCAGCCGTCCGCCGACCAGTTGATCTTCGCGGACAAGCTGGTGGAGAGCGGTGTCCCGGCGCACGCCATCGACTTCGAACAGAAGGTGCCCGTCGGCGCCGATGTGGACATCCGTATCAGGGACGAATCCGGTGATGTGTACGCGTACCAGATGAAGCACCTCAACGATCCGCAGGACCCGGTCAGCGAGATCACGCGGGGCAAGTACTTGTTGCAGTTGGCCATCGCCGACGCAGACCACTCCGTGATGCTCGTGGACGGAGGGCGGGGAACCGTGCGGGACTGGATGACCAACGGCTCCTACGATGAGCTCCTGGCCATCCACAACGGCGCGCGGGGACGCAAGGGCACAGGCATCACGTTTGTCATCCGGCTGGAGGACGGCAGTCTCGTCATTCCGCCGGGCAGTCGCACCGACCCCAAGGACATGTTGTGATCACCTCGACCCCTGTCGGCGAGTGGGTGTGGGAACTCTCCACGAACAGTGACGAATTCCGCCCCAGCGATGCCGCACGGACTGCGGCGGGACTGTGGGGCCGGCTGGCGGACCAGGGCCTCGCCGTATCGGGCGGGACGGCTGCTCTGCGGGTCTCCGGCCGGAGCAACCCGCGGGACATCCGGATGGAGCTGAGCGGGCTGGGCCTCGGAGCGCCGCCATGGGCACCGGCTTCGCCCTTCGCTCGGGCGGTGCGGGAGGCGGACGCGCTGGAAGGGGACCTCGTCGTCGTCATTCGTGTCGAGTGCCCCGGCACGTGGCTGGAGCCCGGGGGCTCCCACCGTGCCGAAAGGCTGTTCGCCGTTCAGGTGGAGGTGTGGGGCGGCACCCTGCTGGTCACGACGCTGGAGACGTACTCCGATGCCTGGCTGACGATGGACACCCGCGGCCGGGAACAGCCCGAGGTGTACGCGTTGAACGCACCCCGGCTCGCCGCCGCGCTCGACGGCATCTCGGCGCTGCTGGGCGGCCCGCCCGAACCGGGTGAGGAGAATCGGTACGCGGCACCGAGCACGAGCGGATTCAGGGACGTACGGGCCGAAGGTCCCGCCTACGACGATGCCTGGGGGACCTTCGAGACGCTCGACCGCACACGGCTGCTCGACTCCCGCCTGCCCCGGTCCGAGGACGACTACGAGCAGATCGCCGACGGTCCCGTCCGGTACCTCGCGGTTCGGCGGGACGACCGGACCGTGGGATTCGTCTGGGCGGCCGTCGACGATTCCGCCGCCGGGTACGTGCCCCGTACCGCCGTCGGCGACGCGGCATTCGACGCCGGGGCGGCCTGGCTGACGGCCCTCAGGGAAGCCCGTCGGAGCGGGCTCACCCCGCTCGCGGCACTGCGTGGGATCCGGCGCCCGGAACGGCCGGAGGCCGGTGTCATCGCCCAGGATGCTCCCGAGGAAGCGCCGACCCTGGACGCCCTGGAGGAGTTGTCCGGCCGGTACTGACCCGCATCGCGCACCATCCTCACCTGACGGAGCAGCATGACCCAGGACGTCATCGCCCTCACCCCCCGAATGCCCGACACCAGGACGCTGCTGGCCGGGCTGCACGCCGGCGGGCCCGATCTGCGGGTGGACGAGGCGGGGGACGGCGCCGTCGCACGGTTGTGCACGGACTCCGGGCAGACGCTGGTCTCGCTCGAAGCGCCCCGGTACCTCCAAGTGCCCGGCGAAGTCGAGAGATTGCTCGGCAACGGCGTCTGGGACGCGTCGCCCGTGTGGTGGACCGAGGCGCGGGCGACCAGCGCGAACGAGGAGGCCGCACGGCTCGCGGGGTCCATCGCGGGGCGGCTGGCAGCGGTGCTCGGGGGCGCCGTCTGGCCACCCGCGGCCGGGCACACTGATGTGGTGCCCGACCTCGCGGATGTTCGCGGCGATACGGCTCCGCCCGGCGTCGACGTGCTCACCGACAGGGCGGCCGTCGTCATCCAGGGACGCCCCGTCGTGGCCGCGACCACATGGCTGACCGATGTCGCCCGTAACGCCGTACGCACCGGACGCGAGCTGCAACTCGTCACTCCGCCCGGCACCCGGCTCACGTTCCCCGTTCACACCCTGCTCGACGGGCTGCCGTCGCGCTGGGTCGTCCGGGACCTGGCGTGCGGCTACTACGACGGCCTCTCCGGGGCTGTACTCGACTGGCACGACGGGCGCTTCGCCGCCGCCACCGCCGACGACGGCGCGCCACGGATCGCAAACGCGTTCCGGCAGCCTGCCGGGACCGAGGGGGAGCGGCAGCTGACCCTCTCCCTCCGCACGATTCATCCGCCCGACGACCGTCTCACCCTCGGCGGCGCCCTGGAACGGGCCTGGCGCACGCTCACAGGTGCGCCGCCCGCCGGGTGGTCCACCGCCGAGCCTGTCAACGTGCCGTGGTCGCCTCGGCAACTGACCGAACTGGCCCGCGGGCGCGCCCGGCAGTCCTTGCCGACCTGGGTGGTCGCGGTCGGCGGCTCCGACCACCCCTCGATCGCTACCGTACGGGTGTCGCACACCGCTGCCGGCGTCGAGGAGCGCACGACGATCGTCCTCGGCTACGGGCCCGGCCACGACATGCCGCTGGATCTCGTGCCGGACCTCGCGGCGTCCCTGGCCACGAAGCACGGCCTCGCGACCATGGTGACTCAACTGCGTTCCGCCCGGGCCGACCTGAGCACCGCGGCCCGGTACGAACCGCCTCCGGTGCCCTTCTCCTTCACCCTGGGACCCGACGCCGTCGCCGATCTCGGTATCAACAGCGCCCGGAAAGCGGTCGCCGGTGTTCCGCCCCAGCGTCTGGGGCCGGCCGTCCGGCCCGGCCTGCACTTCGTGCTCGGGGACGGTGGTTAGGACCCCGTGCGCTTCGCGTACGCGTCGAGCCAGGCGGGGAGTTCGGTGAGCGAGGCGAGGACGGTGTGTGCGCCTGCGGCCCGCAGTTCGTCGGCGTCGCACGGGCCCGTCGCGACAGCCACCGAGACGGCGTCAGCGGCCCGGGCTCCACGCACGTCGCCGACGTGGTCGCCCACGTAGACCGTGGCGCCGTGCTCCCGAAGCGCCACCGCCTTCTGCTCGGCCCAGAGGTCGCCCACAACGACGTCCGGTTCGATGCCGAGGTGCGCCAGGTGCAGCTTGGCGTTGGGTTCGTACTTGGCGGTGACCACGATCGTCCGGCCGCCGAGCTTGCGGATCGCCTCGACCGACTCCCGCGCGCCCGGCATGGCGAGGGCCGGGGTGATCGCGTACGAGGGGTATATCTCGCGGTACCGGGCTGCCGTCGCGGACACCTCGTCGGCCGGGAACCAGTGCGCGATCTCCTGCTCCAGCGGCGGGCCCAGGCGGCTAACCACCAGGTCGGTGTCGATCGTGACGCCGGTCTCGGCAGCGAGCACCAGGAAGGCGGCCTTGATGCCGGGGCGGGAGTCGATGAGCGTCATGTCCAGGTCGAAGCCGACCGTGAGGGGTGAGGGGGTCATGGATCCATTGTGCCGGGCCGGCCTTCGGCCGGGGGGTGGGGTTTCAGGCGCGCCACTTGCGACGGGGGCCGGGCGCGGGGTTCCGTCCTCAAACGCCGGACGGGCTTGAGGGGGCGTGGGCCCTCTCTTCTACCTTCGCCTTGCCCTCCACAGCAGGAACAGCGCCGACGCCACCGCTGCCGTGCGTACCGTGATCGGCCATACGTCGCCCAGCGCGTCCTTCATGCCGTGTTCCGGGATCGGCGTGCCCCAGCGGCCGTCCATGCGGCCCCAGAGCCAGACCAGGGCGGCCGCCGCGACCGCGCCGGGGAGGCCCATCGCTGCCCACTTCGCTTCCGCGCGGGACAGTTTGCGGGAGCTGTACGCGAGCAGCCAGCCGCCGGCCAGGGCCAGCAGGGAGCCCATCACCGCGCCCACCACGAGGAGCGCCGCCGCCAGCAGCAGCACGGGGTGGCCGAAGCCACGGCGGGGGGTCGCCTCGGGGGGTGCCGGGGCCGGGCGGGCGCGGCGGAACCGGCGGCGGGCCTTCTCCGGAGGCGCCTCCGGCTCCTCCTCTTCCGGGGCCTCGTCCTCCGCTTCCGCTTCCGCTTCCTCGTCCGGCTCCTCCTCCGCCTCCGGCGGCCGCAGCAGCGCCGGAATCTCGACGCCGCCCCGGAACCCCGGCACCTCCGTCCCCGGCCCGAACGCACCGGGCCCGGTCTCACCGAACGGCCCGGGTTCGTCCCGCCACCAGTCGCCGTCGCCGGCGTCCGGGCCGAGCTCGTCCATGCCCGACCGGTGCGGCGCGTAGGCGTCCGGGTCCGCCTGGGGCGGGACGGAGGCGTCGGGGGCCTCGGCGTCCCGGTCCGCCCGGCGCCGGGAGAAGGCCCCCTTGCCCGCGCGGCGCGGGGCCCCGGGCCGCTCACCGTCAGGAAGACTCGCGCGGCGCGGTTCAGGGATTTCCGGGGGGTTCGGGGGGACCGACGCCCCCGTCCTCGCCGCTGCCGCCACCAGTTCGTCGGGCGTGCCGAGCGTGCCGATGATGCGGCGGACCTGGCCGGGGGTGTGGGCGCGCTGCGCCTCGCGGCGGCGGTCGATTTCCGTGCGGAGCTCCGCGACGAGGCGCATTCGGGCGCCCGACGGCAACTGTTGCTGCTGGGCCAGGTCGCCGACCCGGCTCAGGTAGTCGTAGACGAGCTGGTCGCTCTCGATCCCCACGCGTCGCTTCCCCTCGGTTCCCCGCCACCGGCCTGCACCGACGGTAGCGCCCTCAGGGCTGTCCGGAGCGGCTACCGTGGGACGGATGGGGACGACCACACCACCGCGGACGCTCGCCGAGGCGCTGCGCGCCCGGGACGACGAGTCACTGGCCGGGCTGCTGCGGGCGCGGCCCGATCTCCTCTCCCCCGTGCCGGGCGACATCACGCAGCTCGCCACGCGCGCGGGCACCCGCGCCTCCGTCGTACGCGCCCTGGAACGCCTGGACCGGTTCGCCCTCCAGGCCGCCGAGGCACTCGCGGTCGCGCCCGACCCGGCACCGTACGGGACGCTGCTCGGGCTGCTGACCGGCGACGGGCAGGACGACGGCGAGCAGCGCGACGACGTGGGCGCCGCGATCGTGGCGGCGCTGCCCGGCGCGCTCGGGGTCCTGCGGGAGCAGGCGCTCGTGTGGGGCGACGACGACCGGCTCCGGCTCGTACGCACGGCGCGGGAGCTGCTGTCGCCGTCGCCGCAGCACCCCTCCCCGACTGGTCTCGGGCCGACCGTCGCCGAGGCCACCGCCGGGATGTCGCCCGGTCGGCTCCAGGAGATCCTGGCCGCCGCCGGGCTGCCCGCCACGCACGACCCGGTGTCCGCGGTGGCGGCCCTGACCGGGCTGTTCACCGACCGGGCCCGGATGGGCGAGCTGCTGGACACCGCGCCCATGGAGGCCCTGGCCGTCCTGGACCGGCTGGTGTGGGGGCCGCCGTACGGGGAGGTCACGCCGAACCCCACGCCGCCCGTGAAGTGGCTGCGCGACCGGGGGCTGCTGCTGCCCGTCTCGACCCGGACCGTCGTGCTGCCGCGCGAGGCGGCGCTGCATCTGCGGGCCGGGCGCGCCCACCGGACGCCGGAGCCCCGCCCTCCGGTCGTGACCGCCGTCGCCGAACGCGATCCACAGGCTGTGGACAGCGCGGCGGCCGGCCAGGCGTACCTGGCGGTGACGACCGTCGAGGAGCTGCTGAAGCACTGGAACGGCGGCGGCCCGGTCGTGCTGCGCGCCGGCGGGCTGAGCGTCCGGGAGCTGCGGAAGACGGCCGCCGCGCTGGACGTCCAGGAGCCGGTAGCCGCGTTCTGGGTGGAGCTCGCTTACGCGGCCGGGCTGCTGGCCTCCGACGGCGAGGCGGACGAGCGGTACGCGCCGACGCCGGCGTCCGACGAGTGGCTGGAGGCGCCCGCGCAGGAGCGGTGGGTCTCCCTCGCGACGGCCTGGCTGACCGCGACCCGGACCTCCGGGCTGGTCGGCGGCCAGGACGCGAAGGGGCGGGCGCTGTCCGCGCTCGGCCCCGACCTGGACCGTTCCGCCGCGCCCGAGGTACGCCACCGGGTCCTCGCCCTGCTCGACGCGCTGCCGGCCGGCACCGCGCCCGACCCCGAGTCCGTGCTCGCCCGGCTCCGCTGGGAGCGGCCGCTGCGCGGGGCCGCCGCCACCGAGGGGACCACGGATCTGCGGTCCCGGATCGCCCTGTGGACGCTGAACGAGTCGGAGCTCCTGGGCATCACGGGGCGCGGCGCGCTCGCCGGCCAGACCCGCGCCCTGCTCACCGAGGGGCCCGCGAAGGCCGCCGGGCTGCTCGCCCCGCTGCTGCCGGAGCCGCTGGACCACGTCCTGCTCCAGGCCGACCTGACGGCCGTCGCGCCCGGTCCGCTGGAACGCCCGCTGGCCGACATGCTCGGCACGCTCGCGGACGTCGAGTCCAAGGGCGGGGCGACGGTGTACCGCTTCACGCCGGGGTCCGTGCGCCGGGCCCTGGACGCCGGGCAGACCGCCGCCGACCTGCACTCCTTCCTCGCCACGCACAGCCGTACGCCGGTGCCGCAGCCGCTGAGCTATCTCATCGACGACGTGGCCCGCCGCCACGGGCACCTCCGGATCGGCGCGGCGTCCTCGTACGTACGTTGCGACGACGAGGCGGTCCTCGGCGAGATCCTGGCCGACAAGCGGTCCGCCGCGCTGCGGCTGCGCCGGATCGCCCCGACGGTGCTGGCGGCGCGGGCCGATCCGGCGTCCCTGCTCGACGGGCTGCGCGAGATGGGGTACGCCCCCGCCGCGGAGTCCGCCGACGGCGACGTCCTGATCACCCGGGCGGGCGCCCACCGCACCCCGCCCCGGTCCGCGCCGGCCCCCGTCCCCGAGGGCCCGCCCGTGCCGGACACCACGCTGCTCGGCGCGGCGGTCCGGGCGATCCGGGCCGGGGACGACGCCGCGACGGTCGTCCACGCCCAGAAGGACACCGCCGCCGCGACCCCGCCGGGCGGGCTGCCCCGCACCACCGCCGCGGAGACCCTGGTCACGGTCCAGGCCGCCGCGATGACCGGCTCCACGGTGTGGATCGGCTACGTCAACGCGGAGGGCGCCGCGAGCCAGCGCGTGATCGCCCCGGTCCGCGTGGAGGGCGGTTACGTCACGGCGTACGACCACACGGCGGACGAGATCCGCACGTACCCGCTGCACCGCATCACGGGCGTGGCGGAACTGGCGGAGTAGGCCGGGCCGCTCGCCCCCGACCCCGTGAGCCCGCGCCCTGCGGGCCGCCCGGGCCGGCGGCCCCACGCGTGGGCGCGGTCACCCCTGTACCAGCACCGCGCACAACGTGCGCGACCCGCTGAAGACCGTCCAGTTGAGCGTCTTGCGGCCCGTGCGCTGGGGGCACTGGCCGTCGCTCACGAGCGCGGTGATGACCATGAGCGCGTTCTGGCCGGTCGGAACCTTCGTCTGGTCGCAGCCCCAGACGGTGAACAGATGGCCTGTGCCCTTGATGCTCCCGTCCGCCTGCTTGGTCAGCGAGGCGGGGAAGCACTGGCCCGCCGCGAACCGCCGGTCCAGGCAGAGGGCGATGGAGGATCCGTCGGCGTTGACGTGTCCCCAGCCGTGCCGGCCGCCGCCCTCGGGGCAGTTGCCGGCGGACGTGGTCACCATGGTCACCTGCGTGAAGGCGAAGCTCGCCGCGCAGTCGACGGCCTCCGGCCGGTCGTGGTTCAGCTTGCCCCAGCCGGCGTCGAACACGTTGAGGCAGGTGCCGACCCGGACGGACGCGAACGCGAGGTCGACGGGGCTCGGCGGGTCGGGCGTGGGGGTCGGTGTGGGGGTGGGGGTCGGGCTGGGCGTGGGCGTCGGCGTGGGGGTCGTCTCGTCCGGATCCGGCTTCTCCCCGTCGTTCCGGCTGTCCGGCGGCGGGTCCCGGTGCGCCCGGGACGAGGGCTCCGACACCACGGAGGCGGGCTTGTCGTCGCCGCCCACGCCATGCTTCTGCCACGGCTGCCACAGGCCCAGCAGGAGGGCGATGCCCACGAGCCCGACCAGGACCGCGGACGAGGCGCTGACGAAGTAGGTGCTGCTGATGTCCCGGCCGGCCATCGTGATCCGGGACCGCCCGGACGCCCGGGCGTCCATCCGGATGCCGCCGTCGTCGGCGTCGTCCGAGTCCCCTCCTGCGTAACTCAAACGATCACCCCTTCGTGATGTTGACGTCCCGGCCGGCCATCGTGACGCGGGAGCGGCCGGACGCCTTCGCCTTCATGGTGACCGTGCGCGGAGCCGCGTCCTCGGCCCCGGCCGGCCGCAGTTCGTCCAGTACGCGCCGGAGCTCGGGCACGAGCTCCGGGTGGGCGGCCAGAAGCCGTTCCAGCCGCGCCGCCCACTCGGTGACGAGGCCCTGCTCCAGTGCCTCGTCACCGGTGCGCCGTGCGGTGAGCGCGTCCGCGCGGGCGTCCGTGAGATCGGCCGCCACCCGGTCCGCGCGGTCGGGCTGCGCCCGGCTCCAGAGATCGGCCAGCGCCTGCCGGGCGCGCTCCCACCCCGCCGTCGCCAGGCCGTCCACCACGGTCGACGCGGCCTGGCCCGCGAGGGCCGCCAGTTCGAGTTCCATAGCTCGCTCCCTGCGCTCGCTCAGCCATCGGGAAGACGTGTATATCGCCCGTGGCACGGGGGCGCCGGGGATTTGAGGTGTTCCTGAGCATGTACACGCATGCGGCCCCGCGCACACCCCAGCCCGTCCGGCGCTTGAGGACGGAACCGGTGCCCCCGGACCGGGGCGAAGGCTTCCGTCCTCAAACGCCGGACGGGCTGGGTTTCCCGCGCCCCACGGGCCACCCGCGCAAAATCAAGCCCGTCCGGCGCTTGAGGACGGAACCGGTGCCCCCGGACCGGGCCCACGACACACCGCCCCCCGATACGGCACACTGGAGGTTTCCCCCGAGCCGGAAGGGCCAACGCGCGTGAGCGGACCCCTCATCGTCCAGAGCGACAAGACGCTCCTCCTCGAAGTCGACCACGAGCAGGCCGACGCCTGCCGGCGGGCCATCGCGCCGTTCGCGGAGCTGGAGCGGGCGCCCGAGCACATCCACACGTACCGGCTGACCCCGCTCGGGCTGTGGAACGCCCGCGCGGCCGGGCACGACGCCGAGCAGGTCGTGGACGCGCTCGTGACGTACTCCCGGTACCCCGTACCGCACGCGCTGCTCGTCGACATCGCCGAGACGATGGACCGCTACGGCCGCCTCACCCTGTCCAAGCACCCCGTGCACGGGCTCGTCCTGACGACGACGGACCGGCCCGTGCTTGAGGAGATCCTCCGGTCGAAGAAGGTCCAGCCCCTGGTCGGGGCCAGGATCGACCCGGACACCGTCGCCGTGCACCCCTCCGAGCGCGGCCAGGTCAAGCAGACGCTGCTCAAGCTCGGCTGGCCCGCCGAGGACCTCGCCGGTTACGTGGACGGCGAGGCGCACGCGATCGAGCTGGACGAGAGCGGCTGGGCGCTGCGCCCGTACCAGCAGCAGGCCGTCGACGGCTTCTGGCACGGCGGCTCCGGCGTCGTCGTGCTGCCCTGCGGCGCCGGCAAGACCCTCGTCGGGGCGGGCGCGATGGCGCAGGCCAAGGCGACGACCCTGATCCTCGTGACGAACACCGTCTCCGCCCGGCAGTGGAAGCACGAGCTGGTGAAGCGGACCTCGCTGACCGAGGACGAGATCGGCGAGTACAGCGGGACGCGGAAGGAGATCCGGCCGGTCACGATCGCCACCTACCAGGTGCTCACGACCCGCCGGAAGGGCGTCTACCCGCACCTGGAGCTCTTCGACTCCCGCGACTGGGGCCTCGTGATCTACGACGAGGTGCACCTGCTCCCCGCCCCCGTCTTCAAGTTCACCGCCGACCTCCAGGCCCGCCGCCGCCTCGGCCTGACCGCGACCCTGGTCCGCGAGGACGGCCGCGAGTCGGACGTGTTCTCGCTCATCGGCCCCAAGCGGTTCGACGCCCCGTGGAAGGAGATCGAGGCGCAGGGCTACATCGCCCCGGCGGACTGCGTCGAGGTCCGGGTCAACCTCACGGACTCGGAGCGACTGGCGTACGCCACCGCCGAGGCCGAGGAGAAGTACCGGTTCTGCGCGACCACCGCGACGAAGCGGAAGGTCACCGAGGCGCTGGTGCGCAAGCACAAGGGCGAGCAGACCCTCGTCATCGGGCAGTACATCGACCAGCTGGACGAGCTGGGCGAGCATCTGGACGCCCCGGTGATCAAGGGCGAGACGAGCAACGCGCAGCGCGAGAAGCTGTTCGAGGCGTTCCGCCAGGGCGAGCTGAACGTGCTCGTGGTGTCGAAGGTGGCGAACTTCTCCATCGACCTGCCGGAGGCGACGGTCGCCATCCAGGTGTCGGGGACCTTCGGTTCGCGCCAGGAGGAGGCCCAGCGCCTGGGCCGGGTGCTGCGGCCGAAGGCCGACGGGCACGAGGCGCGGTTCTACTCGGTCGTCGCGCGCGACACGATCGACCAGGACTTCGCGGCGCACCGCCAGCGGTTCCTGGCCGAGCAGGGCTACGCGTACCGCATCGTCGACGCGGACGAGCTGCTGTCGGAGAGCTGAGCGTCGGAGAGCTGAGCGAGGGGCACGGGTGCGGCGGTCAGCGCCGCCGCACCCCCGCCTCCTCCGCGTACTCACCGAGCACGACGACGCCGAAGGCCGCCTGCGCGAACACCTTCACGGCACGCAGGGCGCCGGAGGCGCGGTTGTGGGGGTGACCGGGGGCCTCGGTGGCGCCGGTCCTTCTCGGGTCAAGGGTGACGGTACTCATGTATCCATGGTGCTCCGGACGGGTCCGCCGTGGCGTCGCCCCGCAGACGGAAGCGCGACGCCCCGCCCGTACACCTCCGGTCGCACGGCACCCCC
This sequence comes from Streptomyces sp. NPDC097595, assembly GCF_044761525.1. NCBI lineage: Bacteria > Bacillati > Actinomycetota > Actinomycetes > Kitasatosporales > Streptomycetaceae > Streptomyces > Streptomyces sp. NPDC097595. The sequence goes on from NZ_JBIWCN010000010.1 coordinate 90,954, forward strand.
TACGGGAGGGATGACCCACCCCCGTAAAAGCATTCGCGCCCACCCCCCGCCCCCCGGTACACTCCCCGGTCTGCCCGCCTCCCGCACCGTGGTACCGGCGGCCCCCGAGGGGCCCTGCCGGCAGCCGGGGGAGCGCCGCCGACCGGACGGAAACCGGCCGACAACCGTACGCACGATCGATCCCCGAGCGGACCGCACACCCCCCAAGGGTGAGACGCGGTCCGTCGTCCTGCGTTGAATGCCGGAGGCAACACCGTGCCCGCGCACGAATTCGAGAGCGACACCACCACCGACCCCCTCGCCCATGAGCGCGCCCATCTCGCGGCGTCCCGCGCCGCGTTGCGCGCCATGCGGGAGGACGCCCAGGCCCTGGACATCCGCGACGTCACCGCGAACTGGGTGAACGCGGCCGTGCTCCAGGCCCAGATCGACGAGCGCATCAAGTCGCTCGCGGACCTGGCCCACACCCCGCTGTTCTTCGGGCGCCTGGACTATCTGCACGTTGTCGGGGCGGAGGAGGCGGAAGGCGCGGAGGGCGAGCAGTTCTACATCGGGCGCCGCCATGTGCACGACGCCGTGGGCGACCCGATGGTCATCGACTGGCGCGCCCCGGTCTCCCAGCCGTTCTACCGCGCCTCCCGCAAGGACCCGCTGGACGTCGGCCGCAGGCGCCGCTTCGGTTACACGGGCGGCGACCTCACCGCGTACGAGGACGAGCACCTGACCGACCCCGCCGAGGCCGAGCAGACGAGCAAGCTGCTCCAGGCGGAGATCGAGCGCCCCCGCGTCGGCCCCATGCGGGACATCGTCGCGACGATCCAGCCGGAGCAGGACGAGATCGTCCGCAGCGAGCTGGGCGGCACGGTCTGCGTGCAGGGCGGCCCCGGCACCGGGAAGACCGCCGTCGGCCTGCACCGGGTCGCGTATCTGCTGTACGCGCACCGCGAGCGCCTGGCCCGCACCGGCACTCTGGTCGTCGGCCCGAACCGCTCCTTCCTGCACTACATCGAGCAGGTGCTCCCGGCCCTCGGCGAGCTGGAGGTCAAGCAGGCGACCGTCGAGGACCTGGTCACCGCGCAGATCGAGGTCCGGGGCGCGGACGAGGCCCCGGCCGCCGTCGTGAAGGGCGACGCCCGCATGGCGGAGGTGCTGCGGCGCGCGCTGCGCTCGCACGTCACGCTGCCGACCGAGCCGGTGATGGTGGTGCGCGGCTCGCGGCGCTGGCGCGTACCGGCGTACGAGATCGAGGAGATGGTCCAGGAGCTGCTGGCCCGGGACATGCGCTACGGCGCCGCGCACGAGGCGCTGCCCCAGCGCATCGCGCACGCGGTCCTGGTGCGGATGGAGCAGTCCGGCGAGGCGCCCGACGACCGGGTGCAGAATTCGGTGGCCCGCAACCCCGCCGTGAAGGCGGCCGTCAAGGCGATCTGGCCCGCCGTGGACCCGGCGAAGCTGGTCCTGCGGCTGCTGTCCGACGCGGAGTTCCTGGCGGAGCACGCGGACGGGCTGCTCTCCGAGGACGAGCAGAAGGCCATCCTGTGGATCAAGCCCGCGCGCAGCGTGAAGACCGCCAAGTGGTCGGCGGCGGACGCGGTGCTGATCGACGAGGCGGGCGACCTGGTGTCGCGTACGCACTCGCTCGGCCATGTCGTGATCGATGAGGCGCAGGACCTCTCCCCCATGCAGTACCGCGCGGTCGGCCGCCGCTGCTCGACCGGTTCGGCGACCGTCCTCGGCGACCTGGCTCAGGGCACCACGCCCTGGTCGACGCAGAGTTGGGAGCAGGCGCTGCACCACCTGGGCAAGGCGGACGCGCTGGTGGAGGAGCTGACGGCCGGCTTCCGCGTGCCGCGCGACGTGATCGCGTACGCGTCCCGGCTGCTCCCGGTGATCTCGCCGGGGCTGACGCCGGTGGAGTCGGTGCGTGAGTCGCCCGGTTCGCTGTCCGTACGCGAAGTCACGGAGCTGGACGCGGCGGTCGTCGCGGCCTGCGAGGAGTCGCTGGCGCACGAGGGCTCGATCGGCCTGATCGCCGCCGACGCGCGCATCCCGGCCCTGGCCGACGCGCTCACGGCGGCCGGCCACACGTACCTCTCCCCCGGCCAGGAGACGACCGCCGAGTCCCGGCTGACCCTGGTCCCGGCGTCACTGGCGAAGGGCCTGGAGTACGACTACGTGGTGCTGGACGAACCGGCCGCCGTGGTCGACGGCGAACCGGACGAACGCACGGGCCTGCGCCGCCTGTACGTGGCGCTGACCCGTGCGGTCTCCGGCCTGACGGTGCTTCACGCGGCGCCGCTGCCGGCGGAGTTGGCGTAACGAAGTGAACGGGGGCGGGGGGACCCTCGTCCACCCCCGCCCCCGCCCGGTCTATCCGGCGGTGCAGGCCCGCCCGTTCAGCTTCACCGTGCCCGGGTCCGCCGCCGGGCCCGTGCGGCTGCTGTTGAACCCGAAGTCGATCGAGGCTCCGGGTGCCAGCGTCCGGTTCCAGGACAGCGGCGCGGCCGTCACCGTCCGCCCGTACTGGCCGAGTTCGGCGCTCCAGGTGTGGCTGAGCTTCTGGTCACCGGGCAGCAGCCAGGTCAGCGACCACGGGGTGACGGCCTTGCTGCCCGTGTTCTTCACCGTGACCGTGGTGGTCGAGCCGGTGTTCCACGGGTGCGAGGAGTACGTCACCGTGCAGGCCCGCTCCGGACCCGTGGCGTCGCCCGCGTCGTCCAGGTAGGAGGCGATGTAGGCCAGCGGGGCGTTCCAGTTGATCGCGACCTCGTTGGTGGCGTACGAGCCGTTGTCGTCCAGGTAGCACATCGCGGCCGCGCACCCCTTGAGCTTCGCGGCGGCCTCCGGGTCGCCCGAGGTCGGCGCGGTCAGGTTGGGCCCGCCCGCGAGGGACCCGGCCGGCGGGTGCGGCAGCGACGGGTCGGACTCGTGCGCCCAGAACCGGTGGTGCTGGTTCTGCGAGTACCGCTCGCCGTAGCCGGTGACGTACGACTGGTTGAGCGGGTTGCGCCCGAAGAGGTAGTCCGCGCCGCGCAGGACCGCGTCCCGGTAACCGGTCCTACCGGTGAGGTCGGCGGCGGTCGCCAGCACGATCATGTTGTTCAGGACCTGGCTGTTCGAACCCCAGGCGTAGTTCTGGTCCTTGGGCGCGTACGGCACGCCGTACAGCTGGTCCTCGGTCTGCGCCTCGTACTGGTCGGCGGCGGTCGTCACGACGTTCCGTACGTCCGCGAGCTGGGCGGCCGTCAGGTCGTTCGGGACCGTGGCCAGGGTCAGCACGCCGAGCCCGGCGGTGCCGGCCCACCACATGCCGCCGTCGGCGGGGAAGGCCGCGTCCACGTCACCGTGCACGGGTGAGTCGAGCACCGCCTGCCGGTACACGTCCTTGCCGGTCGTGGTGAACAGCTCGGCGGCGGCCCAGTAGAACTCGTCGCTGACGTCGTTGTCCTCGTACGTCCCGCCCCCGACACCGTCGGCCGGGCTGGCGTACACCGCCGGGTGCGCCTTCGCGGCGGCCCACGCCGTCTCGGCGGCGGTACGGCACTGGGCGGCGAACTCCGCGTCGAACGGGGCGTAGAGGCGGGCGCACTGGGCGGCCGTCGCGGCCAGGTTCAGGGTCGCGGCGGTCGTCGGCGGGTGCAGTTCGCGCTGTTCCGGGTCGAGTTCGGGCCGCATCGGGATACCGGTCCAGTTGGCGTCGTGCACCTTGTGGTGGACCATGCCCGCCAGCGGCTGCCCGGCCGGGACCTGCATGCGCATCAGGAACTCCAGCTCCCAGCGCGCCTCGTCGAGGATGTCCGGCACGTCGTTGCCGTGCTCGGGCACCCGCAGCGCGCCGTCGCCCAGCTCGGCCGCCTCGGCGCCGTCGGCGGTGAGGGTGCGCTCGTAGGTGTCCATCAGCTCGGCGACCGCGATGCCGCCGTTCACGACGTACTTGCCGTGGTCCCCGGCGTCGTACCAGCCGCCGCGCACGTCGAGCCGGTAGTCGCAGACGCCCGGCTGGCAGGGCACGTCCGTGTCGCCCTTGTTCGGCGCCACTCCGAGGTGCCCGGCCGGGCGCGCGTACTCCTCGCCGACGAGGTCCGCGTCGATCGCGATGCCGCTGCGGTTCTGGTAGAAGTACGCCAGCGAGTCGGACCGGAGGCTGTCGTAGAGGTCCGCCCGGATCGAGAAGGGCTCGCTGACCTGCCCGTCCGCCTCGACCGTGAAGCCGTCGCCGGTGGCGGTGGCGTCGCTGAAGTCGAAGGTCTGCACGTTCTGCCGGGAGGTCGGGTCCTCACCGCCGGGGTTGGTCGTCCCGCTCGCGACGGTCGTCCCGTCGGCCGCCTTCAGCGCCCACGGGACCGGGTCGGTCGCGTCGGTGACCAGGGTGCCGGTCTTCGGGCCCTTGGGGAGATAGCCGACCTGGTTGACGCGCACGGGCGACCCGGTGTCCGGCACGTAGACGGGCGGCTCGGCGCCCCCGCGCAGCGACACGTCGTCCACGCAGAAGGTGGCCGCCTTCGCGCCGCCGCCGACCTGGAAGGCGACCTGCGCGGTGTCCTGGTCGGCGGACGCGGTGAAGACGTGCGTGTGGGCGGTCGCCTCGGCCCCGATCTGATCGGTCGCGGACAGGTCGGCGGTGTACGGATCGGTCGCCATCTGCACGTTGGTGTGAATGGACAGCGGTACGGTCGAACTCGCCGTGTACGTCAGGGTGTACGCCTCCCCCGCGACGAGCGGGATGTCGTTCTGCCCGACGATCGCGTCCCACGGATTGGCGGTCCCCGCCGGCACGTCGGCACACAACCGCCCGTCCACGACGGCGATCGGCGCGTTGGCCGTGGACCACCAGGGCGCGGTCCCGGCGGAGAAGTCACCGTTGGTGATCTGCTCCGGAGCGGGGTCGCCGTCGGCGGCGACGGCACCGGGCGCGCTGAGAATGCCGCCACAGAGCGCGGCAGCGGCCAGCACACCGAGCACACGGCGTCTGCGCCGCAGGGCGGAGGGGGGTGGGGAGGCGTTCACCAGGGACCTTTCGTCGTGGGACGGAAGAGAGCGATGGGAGCGCTCCCACAACAGATGGGCATGCCGGGGAGGCGCGCCATGGGAGCGTTCCCATCACCGCGTGGCCATTGTGGGACGGGAGGCGCGGGTTGCGCCAGGGTCATGACAGGACGACGTTCCGGACCGCCGCCTGATCGCCCCGGTCCGGGCCGAGGGTTCCGTCCTCAAACGCCGGACGGGCTGGGTTGTCCGGGCACACCGGCCATTTCAGCCCCTCCGGCGCTTGAGGAGCGGGGGCACGGGGGCAGCGCCCCCGCAGGAGCGGCGCGCAACGGGCGCCCCGGATCTCCGTGTCGGGGCGGCCTAGGGTCGGCCCGGAGTGACGAGGCGGTATTCGTAGGCCATGACCACGACCTGAGCGCGGTCCCGCGCGCCGAGCTTGGCCATGATCCGGCTCACGTGGGTCTTCGCGGTCAGCGGGGAGACCACCAGCTCCGCGGCGATCTCGCTGTTGGTGCGGCCGGCGGCGATCAGCCGCATGACCTCACGCTCACGGCCGGTCAGGGCGTCGAGGCGCCGGTCCGGAGCACCCCCGTGCTCCGGGCGCGCGGCGAATTCGGCGATGAGCCGGCGGGTGACCGACGGGCTGATGAGGGCGTCACCGCGCGCGGCGACGCGGACCGCGTGCAGGAGTTCGGCCGGTTCGGTGTCCTTGAGCAGGAAGCCCGCGGCGCCGGAGCGCAGCGCCCCGTACACGTACTCGTCGAGGTCGAAGGTCGTCAGCATCAGCACCTTCACATCCGCCAGCCGCTCGTCGGCCGCGATGCGTCGTGCGGCCGCGAGGCCGTCCACCCCGGGCATCCGGATGTCCATCAGCACCACGTCGGGCCGCAGTTCGCGGCAGGCGTCGAGGGCGACGGCTCCGTCGGCCGCTTCGGCGACCACGCGCAGGTCGTCCTCGTCGTCCAGGATGCCGCGGATTCCCGCGCGCACGAGGCGCTGGTCGTCCGCCAGCAGGATCCTGATCATGTGCCCCTCCCGATCGCCCCGTGACCGTCCGGAAACGGTAGCCGGGCCAGGACCGTGAAGCCTCCGGCGGGGCCGGGTCCGGCGGTGAGTGTTCCGCCCAGGGCGCGCGCCCGTTCCGTCATGCCCGTGATGCCGTCGCCGGGTCCGGCACGGGCCGGACCACGGCCGTCGTCCTCGACGCGGATCACCATGGTCCGCTCGCCGTGGTGCAGGCCGACGACGACGTGCCGGGCGCCGCTGTGCCGGACGGCGTTGGTCAGCGACTCCTGCACGATGCGGTACGCGGCGAGGTCCACCGCCGCCGGCAGCGGTGCGCGTTCCCCGGCCCGATCGACGCGTACGTCCAGGCCCGCCCGGGTCGCCGAGTGCACCAGCTCATCGATCCGGGACAGCCCCGGCGGGGGCGTGGTCGGGGCCTCCTCGTCGGCCTGTCGCAGCACCCCCAGCGTGGCGCGCAGGTCCCGCAGACCGTCCTTGCTGCTCTCCTTGATGGCGGTCAGCGCCTCCTCCGCCAGAGCCGGGTTCCGCCGCATGCGGTGCAGGGCGGAGGCCGCCTGGACGTGGATCACCGACATGGTGTGGCCGATGACGTCGTGCAGTTCACGGGCGATGCGCAGGCGCTCCTCGGTGGCGCGCAGCCTGGCCTGCTCCTCGGCGTAGGTGAGCCGGCCGTGACGCATCGCGCCCAGGGCCACCACCGCGACCAGCCAGCCGGCCAGCATGAAGACCGCCGTGCCGGTGACGTCGCCGGTGCCGGCCAGCGCGCCCGCGCCGACGCCGACGACCATCACCGCCGCCATGGCGGCCGACACCCGGAGCCGGCCCCGTGCGGCCAGCGCGTACAACGCGGCGACGGGGATCACCACCAGCGGCCCGTCGACCGTGCTCAGCAGGTAGTAGGCCCCCGTACCGAGCACCGTGAACCAGCCCACCGGCAGCGGTTGCGCACGGCGCAGCGGCAGCGCCGCGCACACCGCGACGGCCAGCGCCCAGGAGCCGGTCGCCGAGGCGGTCGCGGCCCCCTCCGTGCCGAGACGCTGGCCCTCGGCCACCGCCGTCAGCGCCAGCACGAGCCCGGCGAGCGCCAGGTCCGCACGCGGGCCCGTGGGCGGACGAAGGCGGCGGATGTCGAAAGGAGGCACCGCGTCATCCTGCCCGGAGCGCGGCCCTGCGCGGGGCGGCTGTCCGTGTTCGCGGCGAAGGTGCCTGCCATGGGAGTACGCGGACGGCCGCGACGTACACCCGCTGGTGTACGCCCTCCACCGTCGGCTGTCAGCCGTGGGCCGACGCGCCCACGCCCTGTACGCCCGCACGATCGAGGACATGCCTTTCCCTCGCGGCTCCGCCGCCCCCCAGGCCCCGTCCCCGCCACGGGCCAGCGCCTCGCCGCCCGTCGGCCGGTTCGGTGCCCTGGCCGACTGGGCGCAGCGTCACCGCTGGGCCGCTCTCGCACTGTGGGTGGCCGTCCTGGCCGCCATCACCCTGGGCTCCACGGCTGCCGGCTCCGCCTATCGGAACGACTTCTCACTGCCGGGCACCGAGTCCCAGACGGCCACCGACCTCTTCAAGCAGCACGGCAGCGCCCAGGCCGGCGACACCATCGAGATCGTCTTCAAGGACACCGCGGGCGTCAGGAACGACAAGGACCGCGTGGAGCCGATGCTGGCCGAGGTGAGGGGGATGACGGGGATCGCCGACGTGCGCAGCCCCTTCACCGACGCCTCGGCGATCTCCCGGGACGGCACCATCGCCTACGCGTCCGTCACCCTGGCCGGCAAGACCGAGGAAGTCCCCAAGGAGGACGTCGCCGAGGTCCTCGACGTCGCGCGGAGCATCGGCACCGGGCATCTCCAGGTCGAGGTGGGCGGCGAGGCGGCGCGCAACGCCGAGGACCAGGCGCCGCCGACTGCCGAACTCGCCGGCATCGTGGCCGCGCTGGTCATCCTGGTGCTGTTGTTCGGCTCACTGCTCGCGGCCTCGCTGCCGCTGCTCACCGCGCTGTTCGCGGTCGGCGGCGCCGTCGGCCTGATCGCCTTGGCCTCGCACGTCTTCACCGTCGCCGATTTCACCCCGCCGATCCTCATGCTCGTCGGCCTGGGGGTCGGCGTCGACTACGCCCTGCTGATCTTCTACCGCTACCGCCATGAGCTCCTCGCCGGCGTCCAGCCCGCGCAGGCGGGCCGCACGGCCCTGGACTCCGCCGGGCGCACGGTCTTCTTCGCCGGCTGCACGGTCATCGTCGCGCTCCTCGGTCTGGTGGCCCTGGGTCTCGGCTCCCTTCAGGGCATCGCCCTCGCGGTGGCCGTCACCGTCCTCGTCACCATGGCCGCCTCTCTGGTGCTGCTGCCCGCGCTCCTGGCCCTGTTCGGCGAACGCATTCGGCGCCATGTACTCACGCAGCAGGCCCGGAACACGAAGAGGGGCCGGGCGGAGGGCAACCGCTGGCGCGCCATGGCACGCGCCGTACAGCGTCGACCGGTCCCGACCCTGGTGGCCGGCGCGCTCGCTCTGTCGGCGCTGTCGGCACCGGCTCTCGGCATGCGGCTCGGCTTTGCCGACTCGGGGAACGATCCCGCGAAGACCACGTCCCGGCACGCGTACGACCTGCTCGCCGAAGGGTTCGGCCCCGGCTTCAACGGTCCCCTCGTCGTCTTGGTCAAGGGCGGCCCGGAGGCCGGCAAGGCCGTCCGGGCCGAACTCGCCGCCACCGAAGGAGTCGCCGAGGCCGCTCCCGTGATGCCCTCGGCGGACGGGGCCCTGTCCACCGTCCTCGTCTACCCGACGACCTCTCCCCAGGCCGAGGGGACCGTGGACCTCGTCCACCGCCTGCGCGACGACGTGGCACCGCCACTGGAACGCGCCACCGGGGCCGAGGTGCTGGTCGGTGGCGCCACCGCCGCCTCCCAGGACGTCTCCGAGACCCTCGCCGACCGGCTGCCTCTGTTCGTCGCCGTCGTGGTCGGCGTCTCCTCGCTCCTGCTCCTGCTGGTCTTCCGGTCCCTCTGGATCCCCGTCAAGGCGGCGGTCCTGAACCTGCTGTCGATCTCCGCCGCACTCGGTGTGATCACCCTGGTGTTCCAGCACGGCTGGTTCGGCGCGCAGCCCGGCCCCGTCGAAGCCTTCATCCCCGCCCTGGTCTTCGCGATCGTCTTCGGGCTGTCGATGGATTACGAGGTCTTCCTCGTGTCCCGCATCCACGAGGAGTGGACGCGCACCAAGGACCCCTCGCGGGCCGTGAGCGAAGGACTCGCTGCGACCGGCAAGGTCATCACCGCGGCAGCGGCCATCATGATGTTCGTCTTCGGGGCGTTCGTCCTCAGCTCCGACCGCATGCTCCAGCAGTTCGGACTCGGCCTGGCCGTCGCCATCCTGATCGACGCCGTGGTCATCCGCTGTCTGATCGTCCCCGCCGTCATGCAGCTGCTCGGGAAGTGGGCTTGGTGGCTGCCCGCGCCGCTGGACCGGAGACTTCCCCGGGTGTCCCTGGAACGGCCTGCGGCGGCAGGCCGGGAGGGCGGCGCCGACCGGACATGACAGCGGCAGGCCGGCCGGTACCTCTCCGGATCTCCGGAGAGGTACCGGCCGGCCGAGCGGGCGGAATCCCGTCAAGGGCTCCCGGGAAGGACCAGGATCCGGGAGCCGTACGGGTACGTGTCAGCGGTCGAGCACCGCCCGCCACTCCCGTACCGCGTCCGCGTCCACCGGCCCCGCCCAGCCGCCCGGCCGCGCCGCGCCGCCGATGTGGACGGCGTCGATCCCCGCGTCCAGGAGCGCCGGCAGGTGCTCAAGGCGCAACCCGCCCCCCACAAGGATCCGCGGCTCGTACCCGGGCTCGCCCCGCCGCCCCGCCTCAGCCACCAGCGTCGGTATCCCGGCGTCCACGCCCGCCGCCGCCCCGGCCGTCAGATACGTGTCAAGGCCCGGCAGATCCGCGAGGGCCTTGCGCAGCGCGTCCCGGTCGGCCGCGCGGTCGATCGCCCGGTGGAACGTCCACCGGCAGCCGTCCAGCACCGCGACCAGCCGCTCGACCGCGACCAGGTCGGGATTCCCGTCCGAGTCCAGGAAGCCGAGGACGAACTCGTCCGCCCCCTCCGCCCGCAGCTCACGCGCCTTGCGTACGAGTATCTCGACGTCACCGGCCGCGAAGCCGTCCGCCACCCTGAGCATCACCCGAAGCGGAATGTCCACCGCGGCGCGGATCGCCGCGAAGGTCGCGCAGGACGGGGTGAGGCCGTCCGCCGCCATGTCGGTGACCAGCTCAAGCCGGTCCGCACCACCCGCCTGGGCAGCGACCGCGTCCTCCGCGTCGAGAGCGATCACCTCCAGGACTGCACGGTTGCTCATGGGATCCCAATCCTCCAGGAAGCAGCTACAGGTCTAGTCCAATGGCCCAGCCTACGGGGCGGTAGGCCGACGGCGCAGCCCTGACCGTGAACGTGAAGATACGCGAGCCCGAACGGCCGACGAGCGAGCGACCGGCGCGGCCCGCGCACCCGCAGCGGATCACCCTTGCTTCGGGATAGGGGGTGGGGGTATACATGAGACCTAGAGGAAGATACCCCTAGGGGGTACCCAGGACGGGGTACCCGGGGACCACCACGAGGAGGGCCCGTGTCAGCGCCCACAGCGCATCCCGCAACGGCCGAGGTCGAGCTGATCATCGGCGGCATGACCTGCGCCTCCTGCGCGGCCCGTATCGAGAAGAAGCTCAACCGGATGGACGGCGTCACGGCCACCGTGAACTACGCCACGGAGAAGGCCCACGTCACCTACGACGGCGCCGCCGCCTCCGTACAGGACCTCGTCGCCACGGTCGAGAAGACCGGCTACACCGCGCACGAACCCGCACCCCCGGCGCGTACGACGGAAGACGCGGCCGTACCCGCCCCGCAGGAGGCCGACACCCTGCGGCAGCGACTGATCACCGCCGTGCTCCTCGCCGTGCCGGTGGTCGCGATGTCGATGATCCCGGCGCTCCAGTTCGACAACTGGCAGTGGCTCGCGCTCACCCTCACCGCGCCCGTCGTCACGTACGCGGGCTGGCCGTTCCACCGCGCCGCGTGGACGAACGCGCGGCACGGCGCGGCGACGATGGACACGCTCATCTCGCTCGGTACGTCGGCCGCGTTCCTGTGGTCGCTGTGGGCGCTGTTCTTCGGCACCGCCGGCATGACCGGCATGACGCACCCCTTCGAGCTGACCATCGGCCGCACCGACGGCGCGGGGAACATCTATCTGGAGGCGGCGGCCGGCGTCACCGCGTTCATCCTCGCCGGGCGCTACTTCGAGGCCCGGTCGAAGCGGAAGGCGGGCGCCGCGCTGAAGGCGCTCCTCGAACTCGGCGCCAAGGAGGTCACCGTCCTGCGCGACGGCCGCGAGGTGACCGTGGACACGGCGGACCTCCACGTCGGCGACCGCTTCCTCGTGCGCCCCGGCGAGAAGATCGCCACGGACGGCACGGTGGTCGAGGGCTCCTCGGCGGTGGACGCGTCCATGCTCACCGGCGAGTCCGTCCCCGTGGAGGTCTCCACGGGCGACACGGTCACCGGCGCGACGCTCAACGCCGGCGGCCGCCTCGTGGTCGAGGCGACCCGCGTCGGCGCGGACACGCAGCTCGCCCGGATGGCGAAGCTGGTCGAGGACGCGCAGAACGGCAAGGCGGCGGCACAGCGCCTCGCGGACCGGATCTCGGCGGTGTTCGTCCCCGTGGTCATCGCGCTCGCCCTGGGCACGCTCGGCTTCTGGCTGGCGGACGGCGCGGGGATCACGGCCGCGTTCACGGCGGCGGTGGCGGTCCTGATCATCGCCTGCCCCTGCGCGCTGGGCCTCGCCACGCCGACCGCGCTGATGGTCGGTACGGGGCGCGGCGCCCAGCTCGGCATCCTCATCAAGGGCCCCGAGGTCCTGGAGTCCACCCGCCGGGTCGACACGATCGTCCTCGACAAGACGGGCACGGTGACGACGGGCCGGATGACCCTCCAGGCCGTCCACACGGCCGCCGGAACCACGGAGCCCGACGCCCTCCGCCTCGCCGGCGCCCTGGAACACGCCTCCGAACACCCCATCGCCCAGGCCGTGGCGACCGGAGCCGCCGAACGCACCGGCGCCGCTCTTCCCACTCCGGAGGACTTCGCGAACGTCCCCGGCCTGGGCGTGCAGGGCGTGGTCGACGGCCATGCGGTCCTCGTCGGCCGCGAACAGCTCCTCGCGGAGTGGGAGATACGCCTCCCGGCCGACCTGGCCGCCCGCAAGGCCGAGGCGGAGGCCGCCGGCCGCACGGCGATCACGGTCGCCTGGGACGGCGAGGCGCGCGCGGTGTTCGAGGTGGCCGACGCGGTGAAGGACACCAGCGCGGAGGCGATCACCCGCCTGCGCCGCCTGGGCCTGACCCCGATCCTGCTGACCGGCGACAACCGGGCGGTGGCGGAGTCGGTCGCGGCCGAGGTCGGGATCGACGAGGTGTACGCGGAGGTCATGCCGCAGGACAAGGTGGACGTCGTCAAGCGCCTCCAGGCGGAGGGCCGCTCGGTGGCGATGGTCGGCGACGGCGTGAACGACGCCGCCGCGCTGGCCCAGGCCGACCTGGGCCTGGCGATGGGCACGGGCACGGACGCGGCGATCGAGGCGGGCGACCTGACCCTGGTCCGCGGCGACCTCCGCGCGGCCCCGGACGCGATCCGGCTCGCGCGCCGGACCCTGAGCACGATCCGGACGAACCTGTTCTGGGCCTTCGCGTACAACGTGGCGGCGCTCCCGCTGGCCGCGGCGGGCCTGCTGAACCCGATGATCGCGGGCGCGGCGATGGCGTTCTCCTCGGTCTTCGTGGTCGGCAACTCGCTGCGCCTGCGCCGCTTCCGCGGCGAGTCCTAGATCCCTGCCCGTCCGGCACACCCAGCCCGTCCGGCACATCCAGCCCGTCCGGCGTTTGAGGACGGAACCGTTCACGGGGCGTCCCCGAACCCACGGGGCGCCCCGGGCATCGTGCCTACGCGGCCGTCACCCCCATCCGCGCCTCCAGGCGCCCCCGCACAGCCGCCCACTCCTCCCCCGTGATCGAAAAGATCGCCGAATCCCGCAACCGCCCCTCCTCACCAGGCACCCACGAAGGCGACCAGTTCCGCAGGACACCCTCGAACGTGGCGCCCACCGACTCGATCGCGGCGCGCGACCGCTGGTTGCGCGCATCGGTCTTGAGGTCGACGCGCGAGACGCCCCACTCCTCGAACGCGTGTCGGAAGAGCAGGTACTTGGACTCGGTGTTCACCCCGGTCCCCTGCGCGGACGCGGCGAGCCAGGTGAAGCCGACCTCGATGGCGGTGAGCCTGTCGTCACCCATCCAGTAGCGCGGCTCCCAGAAGGCCGTGGCCCCGACGACCCGCCCGGACCCCCGGTCCACCTGCGCATAGGGCGCCAGCTTCCCCGCCGCTGCACGCCCCAACTGGGCGTCGATGTACCCCTCGACCTCCCCTGGCCCGGGCACCCAGGTGTACCCGTACGAGCTCCGCTCCTCCTTTAAGCCCACCGCACGACCCTGTTGTCAGACCCCCCGCCTACGCTCACCGCATGACTTTGATCGACAGTACGTGCGAGTTCCCGGGCCACGAGGTCAACCTCGTGTTCGCCCGGGGGCTGTCCCGGTCCGTGCTCGTGGCAGGGCTGCGGGAGCAGAATCGCGAGGCGCTTGCTCAGGGGGAGGCAGGGGGTTGGGCATGGGCGGTGCATGACATGGCCAACTGGGAGATCGAGGACTACGACGGCATCGACTACACGCGCGTCTGCGCGTCCGGCGGCGAGATCGTGGTCATCGTGACCGAGCCGTGCAGCGCCAAGGCGCACGGGCCGAACTTCACGTATCTGCGCGACGGGAAGCCCATCGTCCACTTCAGCTTCGAGGACGTGGAGGATCGCGTCGGCGACAACCCGGACTACATGTCCGCCGAACTGCTCGCCGCGAACCTCATAGGTCCCGACGCGGAATGCCTCGCCTGGGAGACCGATCCGAGCCACGATTGCGACGAGCACGACTCCGACAAGGAGGAGCGGATCCTGCGCGCGATAGCCGCCTGTTTCGGCCTGCCCTCGCCGCCGCTCGCCCAGGAGGTGGCGGCGGCATGACCACTCCCTTCATCGCCCCGGACACGTTCGTCACGTACGCCAAGGGCCTCGACCTTCCCACCCTGAGCGGGATCTACACGGATCTGGGCCTCCCCGCCCGTACGCAGGGCGCATCCGACGGCTGGGCCTGGCTGACACACGACGCGGCCACGTACAAGGGGGACGACGTCGCGACCCAGGCGGGTTACCTCACCGGATTCCGTTACGAGGAACGCTTCGGCCGCCCCAACCCAGTGGAGACCGTGTTCCTCGCCTCCACCCCGGCCTGCGAGTGCCCCCATGGGCAGAACTACTCGGTCCCGCACTGCGAGGCGCACCCGTTCCACTTCATCCACAGCAGGCGCGGCTTCTCGACCACGTACTTCAACATGGGCGCCCGCCGCGAGTCCCGCCGCTCCGGCGACCTGCTCGTCCGCGAGCTGCTGGCCGCCGGGATCGTCGGCCGGGAGACCCCGCGTTACGAGGCCGAGCCCGGGTTCAACGCGGACGGTGCCGTGACCCGGCGGATCATCGCCGGCCGCTTCGGCCTGCCCGCCACCGCCTGAGCGGCGGGCCCGCCGCCCCGCACCCCGCCTCAGCCGAAAAGGTTCAGCTCGCCCTCCCGCGCCCCGGCCAGCTCGTACCGCGTCCCGGTCAGCGGCCGGCCCGCGTACAGCCGGATCAGCGTCGCCCCGTCCCCGGCGTACCGGCCCCGCTCACGCCCGCCGTCCTCGGGGCCGAGCCTCAGCTCCCCGTCCGCGCCGGTCAGCCGGGCGGTGAGCGGGACCGGGCTCCGCTTCCGGCTCATCGCCGCGAGGAGGTCCAGGGCGGGGGCGAGCCCGCCCCCCGCATAGGCCCCCTCGACGCCGAACGCCTCGCGCACGTCCCCCGCGTGCACCCACTCGCCGAGCGCGATCCCGTCCATCACCCCGCCCGCCGCCGCGATGACCGCGCCCGCCTCGGTCATCCCGCGTTCCAGCTCGTCCACGATGCGCGCGTTCGTCCAGTCGGCCCGCTCGGCGATGTCCCGGTCGTTGGCCTCGGGGCTGAACACCCCCCGCTCGAACCGGCCCTCCACCACCCGGGTCAGCACGGCCCCGCAGTGCGCGAGCACGTCCCGCACGGTCCAGCCGGGGCAGGCGGTGCGCAGCTCGAAGTCGCGGTCATCCGCCTCGCGCAGCAGCGGTACGAAGACGTCGCGCTCGGTGCGCAGCAGGAGACCGGGCAGTTCCGGATCACGTTCGTCAGTCATGGCCACAACATAACGCCCGCTTCCGGCATCGCCGGCCGGCAGAACCCGCGTCACGAGACCGAGCCCGGCTTCAACGCGGACGGCTCTCGCGAAGGACGGCCTATTTCTTACGGAGAAATGATGCTGTCTCAACTACCTTGTAAATCACGATAGTTGTCTCATGAAACGCCAAGCCCTCTGGAGCCATCGTGTCCGTACTGCTCGATCTCGCCGACATGTTGCCCCCTTACCTCACTCAGCTCGCCTCCCGCTTGACCGACGGAGTGCTGCAGAGGACCGTGGACCAGATCGCTGACCGGGGCCTCGAAGCGGGCGAAGGTGTGTTCCGCGGTCTGGTGGGGCGGGACGCTCCGGAGGACGACGAGTCGGCACTCACCCCGCAGACCGCCGGCGAGATGGACCGCAGGCTCGGGGAGCTGACCGACACCGAGCGCGCCCAGCTCGGCGCGGCGATCCTCGCGTGGCTGCGGACTCCGCAGAGCGAGCGCCGCGACCTCGTGGATCTGGTCGTCGCACAGCAGCGCGAGCCCGCTCCGGCCTCTTCGAGCACCACCGTGACCTCGTACGGCAACGACAACACGGTCATGGGCAACGTCGAGACCTTCAACCAGCACGTCAGAAGAGACCGGCCGTGAGCGAGCGCCAGGGCAACTCGGACCAAGCCTCGGCCCATTCGACCGGTGACAACAATCTGGTCGTTGGCCGGGTCAACACGCTCTCCCAGATCTTCTACGAGCGGGCCACGTTCGCCATGGGCTGGGTGTTCCTCGTCCTGGCCGCCGCCCTCGCGGGCTACGCCGTGGTGAACTGGCCCGGTGGTTCCCGCAAGCAGTACGTGGGCTTCTTCGCCTTCCTGCTCCTGGCCGCCGTTGCCGCCGTGTGCCATGTCGGGGTACGCAAGCCCGACAGCGGCCACAGTGGCGGCGTCGGACCGCACGCGCGACGCCAGGAGTTCCGAAACGGCGCCCGACCCCGGCTGCCCGACCTGCTGCTGATCGCCGCGCTCGTCTTCTCCCTGCTCAGTTGGTGGTCGTTCGAGAACGTCGTCCGCAACGGCGAGGTGACCGCGACATTCGACGTGCACGGCTCGCGGCCCCTGACCGGGGCGCCGGACAGCGTGCTCACCATGAAGCTTGTGAAGCCTGACCGCGCGGACCTGAGGGACCGGCTCCGCCTCACCCTCCGAATCGGGGAGGACGATCCGGACGCCCCGGCGTGCTCCCACAAGACACGGGTCGATCTCACGGCGGTCACCGCTGGGGTCACCCCGCACGAGGCCGACCTCCCCGCCCGCTCCACGACCGACTTCGCCCTCGGTGATCTCACCGGCCGGACCGGCGCGGTCTTCGAGATCCGGGTGCGCACCGACGAGGGCTGCGCCCTGCGCCTGGTGGGCTGGCAGGGGATCCTGCACAACGACTGACGGCGCACGACTCAAAGGGAGCGAGACTTGAGATGGCAGGAGCATTCCGGAACCGGCGAGCGCTGACCGTCACCGCCGCCATGGCAACGGCCCTCGTCTACGTGTCCGCGACCGGCTGCGATTCCGAACCCCCGTCGATCCTGAGCGACCGTACGGAGGTCGCGGCCAAGAGCGACCAGCCCGGTACGAGCTACTCGCCGCACGACGGCGAGTACAACGGCTTCGACATCGCCGTCGTCGGCAACCTCATGAACATGCTCGGCTACGACACCCCGCGCTTCAGCGGGGTGCTGTCCAAGAACCGCGCGAAGCTGCTGCACGACGGCGACGTGCAGCTCGTGGCAGCCACCTTCTCGATCACCCCGACCCGGATGGCGCCGAAGGACGAGGGCGGCGACGACCTCGACTTCGTCGGCCCGTACGCCTCCACCCTGCAGGGCTTCCTGATCCACAAGGACGACGACAGGAACATCCGCACGCTGGCCGACCTCGACGGCAAGACCGTCTGCGTATGGAGGGGCACCACGTCCGCGAACGAGCTCAACAAGCCGTCCCACAGCACCATCGTCACGCGTGTGGAGGAGGATGCGAAGTCCTGTGTCAACGCGCTCAAGGCCAAGGAAGTCGACGCGGTCTCCACGGATCAGCTGATCCTGTACGGATTCATGCAGGCCAACCCGACGCTCAGGGTGGTGCCCGGCATCAAGTTCGGCGAGCCCAACGACTACGGCATCGCCATGGCCAAAGGCCACCGCGAGGACTGCCTCCGGCTCCGCGACGTGCTCAAGCAGTACGTCCGCCAGGCGACGTCCTGGGAGCGCGACTTCCAGAACAGCCTGCCCAAGGTGCCCAAGGAGACCCGGGACGAGGCCAAACCCACCGAGGACGAGATCATGGCCCTGTCCTGCGTGGACCGCCCCGGCGACAGCACCGCCGACTGACCGGGCGCCCTCGCACTCACCCCCCGGCGGGCACGAACCGCAGCGTCGTCCCCCCACCGGCCTGGGCCGCCGCCGCGAGCGCGGGTGCGGGGACGACGCCCACCACCGGGTAACCGCCCGTCGTCGGGTGGTCGTTGAGGAACACCACCGGCCGGCCGTCCGGGGGGACCTGGACGGCTCCGAGCACCATGCCCTCGCTGGGCAGTTCGTCCGTACGGGCGCGCTCCAGGGCCGGGCCCTCGGTACGCAGGCCGATGCGGTTGCTCTGGGACGAGACCCGGTACGCGGCCGTGGTCAGCGTCCGCAGCGCCTCGTCGGTGAACCACGTGTGGCGGGGGCCGAGGTGCAGGGGCAGGACGAGCACGTCCGGCGCGGCCGGCCACGGGACCGCGTCCGCCACGGACCGCCGGGCCTGCCCCTGGTGCCCGAGAGGCAGGACGTCTCCGTCGCGCAGTGGCGCCGGGCCCAGGCCGGAGAGCAGATCGGCGGACCTGCTGCCGAGCACCGCTTCCGGCAGCAGGCCGCCCCCGAACGCGAGATAGCTGCGCAGTCCTCGCACAGCGGGACCGGCGTCGAGCACCGCGCCCGCCGGTACGCGGACGGGCGCGCCCCAGGCGACGGGCCGCCCGTCGACCGTGACCCGGCACGGTGCACCGCCGACGACGGCGACGACGGGCCGGTCCGGGCGCACCGCGCAGCCGGTGACGGTCGTCTCCAGGACCGCCGCCGTGGCCGGGTTTCCGGCCAGCCGGTTGGCCAGCCGGTGCGAGGGGGCGTCCAAGGCGCCGGACCGGGGCACCCCGAGGTGCGCCCAGCCTGCGCGCCCCGCGTCCTGGACCGTGGTCAGGGCTCCCGCCCGGACCACCTCGATGCGACCGGTCACGCCTCCACCTCCACGGCGACGAAACGTACCCGTGTCCCGGGGCTCAGCAGCGCGGCCGGTTCCCGGGCCGGGTTCCACAGCTCCCCCGGGCCGGACATCCGCCCGATGATCTGCCAGCCGCCGGGCGACGCGCGGGGGTAGACCCCGGTGTACGGCCCGGCGAGGGCCAGCGCCCCGGCCGGAACGCGGGTGCGTGGCGTCGCGCGGCGCGGCGTGTCCAGGTGTGCGGGGAGGCCCGTGAGGTAGCCGAAGCCGGGCGCGAACCCGCAGAAGGCGACCCGGAATTCGGTCCCGGCGTGGATGCCGGGCACCTCGGCCGGGGTGACTCCCCAGGCAGCGGCGACGTCCGCGAGGTCCGGGCCGTCATAGGCGACGGGGATCTCGACGGCGTCCACGACATCGCGCCGCAGTGGCGGTACGTCCCAGGAGACGAGCGTGCGGGCGAGCGCGGCGCGCCCGTCCGGGGTGCGGTCCGCGATGCCGTCGAGCAGGACGGTCCGGGCCCCGGGCACGATCTCCCGCAAGGCGGGCAGTTCGCCGCGTGCGCGCCGCCGCAGCAACTCGGCGTGGAATGCCTCGGCGTGCTCACCGGAGGACAGTTCGACGAGCAGCGCGCCGGGCCCGGCGGGAAGGACGCGGAGAACGGCGGGAGTCCCGGCCGGCACGGACGCCTCGTCCACCGCACCCGTCTCCCCGCTCACGCGAACGCCCGTACCGCGACACCCGCCGCTTCCAGCGCCTTCCGCACCCGGTGCGCCAGCGCCGCCGCGCCCGGGGTGTCCCCGTGGACGCACAGCGAGCGTGCCGCGACCGGTATGCGGCTGCCGTCTCCGGCGGTGACGGCCCGGTCCACCGCCATCCCGACGCTGCGGCGCACGACTTCGTCCTCGTCGTGCAGCACCGCACCGGGCTCGCTCCGGGGAACGAGGGTGCCCCCAGGGGTGTACGCGCGGTCGGCGAATGCCTCCTCGACGGTGGCGAGGCGCGCGGCCGCCGCGTGGGCGAGCAGGCGCGAACCGGGGAGCCCGAGGACCGCGAGGTTCCCGCCCGCCAGCGCGACGCCCTCGACCACGGCCGCGGCCTGGCCGTCGTCCCAGACGGCGCGGTTGTACAGGGCGCCGTGCGGTTTGACGTACGCGACCGTGGAACCGGCCGCCTCGGCGAAGACCCGCAGCGCGCCGATCTGGTACGCGATCTCGGCGGTCAGTTCCGCCGGGGGCACGTCCATGGAGCGGCGCCCGAAGCCGGCGAGGTCGCGGTACGAGACCTGGGCCCCGATCCGGACGCCCCGTGCCGCCGCCGCGTCGCAGACCCGCCGCATCACGGACGCGTCGCCCGCATGGAAGCCGCACGCGACATTCGCGCTGGTCACGCAGTCGAGCAACGCCTCGTCGTCGGTGAGGGTCCAGCGCCCGAACCCTTCACCGAGATCGGCGTTGAGATCCATCGGATGCGCTCGGGCCGCCTCGGTCACCGCGTTCGTCAGATCCATCACGGGCGCACGCTAGCGATTGTTCAACAATCTGACAAGACCCGGACGGGAGGCCGGGAGGCCCGTACGGTTCACTGATCACAGGGTGCGCACCCGCACGACGTGCGACGGAAGGCAGGGGTCGGGGCATGGCGGAGACGGTGAACGGCCGGACCGTTCCGGACCTCTCGGATCTTTCGGACACCACCTCGGACGGCGCACCCCCCACCAGGTCCGGCACCGCCGAGCGGGTCGCCGTCGTCCTCCGGGACCGCATCGCCGCGGGCTACTTCCCCCCGGGCAGCCGGCTCTCCGAAGAGAGCATCAGCGGCGCCCTCGCGGTGTCCCGGAACACCCTGCGCGAGGCGTTCCGCCTGCTCTCGCACGAACGCCTCCTGGAACACCGGCTCAACAAGGGCGTCTTCGTCCGCGTCCTCGCCGTCGACGACCTGATCGACATCTACCGGGTCCGGCTCCTCGTCGAGTGCGCCGCCCTGCGGAACCTGGGCGAGCCGCCGTACGACCTGACGGACGTCGAGGCGGCCGTGTCGACGGGCGAGCGGGCGGCACGGGCGGACGACTGGGCGGTCTGCTCGACCGCGAACATCCGCTTCCACCAGGCGCTGACCGGCCTCGCGAACAGCCCCCGCACGGACGAGCTGATGCGCAGCGTCCTCGCGGAACTCCGGCTGGCGTTTCACGTGATGGCCGATCCACGCAGGTTCCACGAGCCCTACCTCTCCCGCAACAGGGAGATCACCAACCGGCTCGCCGCGGGCGACGCGGCGGGCGCGGAGCGGCTGCTCGCCTTCTACCTGGAGGACTCGCGGCGGCAGCTGGCGGAGGCGTACGCGGAGCGCCTGACCGCGCGCTAGCGGAGCCCCGGCCCTCCCGACGGACGGGCGGCGTATTCGTGCACCCCACACCCTTGTGTGTTTGTTGAACAATCGCCTAGGGTCTCGCGCAATACCCCCGACCTGTCAGGACCGCGCAGCCTCGCCTGCACGTCCATGCGCGGAAGAAGGCCGACGCGTGATCGTTCTCCTCGGCGTGCTCGTGGTGATCCTCGGATTCGCCACCCGCCGCAATCCCCTCCTCGTGGTGGGCGTCGCCGGCATCGTCACCGGACTGCTCGGCAAGCTCTCCCCTCAGGAAGTGCTCGCCTCGTTCGGCAACAGCTTCGCCTCCGCGCGTTCGGTGACCGTCTTCGTCATCACCCTGCCCGTCATCGGGCTGCTGGAGCGGTACGGACTCCAGGAGCAGGCCCGTACGCTCATCGGAAAGCTGGGCAGGCTGACCACCGGCCGCTTCCTGGCGCTCTACCTGCTGATCCGGCAGCTCACCGCCTCCGTCGGCCTCACCAGCATCGGCGGACCCGCGCAGAGCGTCCGGCCGCTGATCGCCCCCATGGCCGAGGCCGCGGCCGAGGCGAAGGCCGGGCGCCCGCTGCCGCAGAGGTTGCGTGAGAAGGTCCGCTCGCACGCGTCCGGCGCCGACACCATCGGCGTGTTCTTCGGCGAGGACTGCTTCATCGCCATCGGGTCGATCCTGCTGATCACCGGCTTCGTGAACTCCACGTACGACCAGCACCTCGAGCCCCTGCACCTCGCCCTGTGGGCCATCCCCTCCGCGATCTGCGCCTTCCTGATCCACGGGGCCCGACTGCTCCACCTCGACCGGCAGCTGGAACGCGAACTCGCCGTCGCCGCCGCCGAGAACGACCTGACGGACCTCGCCGAGGTCCGGACGGAGGACGCCAAGTGATCAAGTCCGAGTACTTCTTCTGGCTGGTGGGCGCGGTGTTCCTCGTCATGGCCGCACAGATGGCCACGGACCGCACCAACCCGAAGCGCTTCGGCTCAGCCGGCTTCTGGGGTCTGCTGGGCGCCGCGTTCTTCTACTCGACCGGAGTCGTCGACAAGTCCCTCCCCGCCGAACCGCTGGGCGTCGCCGTCCTCGTCCTGATCGCCCTGGGCGGCTTCGGCCTCACCGGCAAGGGCGCGTCGCACACGCCGTCCCGCGAGAAGCGCGCGGCCTCCGCCGCCCTCCTCGGCAACAAGCTGTTCCTCCCGGCGCTCACCATCCCCGTCGTCGCGATGATCTGCGCGACGCTCGTGAAGAACTGGAAGATCGGCGGCGAACCGGTCCTGGAGCCGGGCTACGAGACCATCCTCGGCCTGGGCGTCGGCGCCGTCGCCGCACTGGCCGTGGGCATGCTGCTGCTGCGCGAGCGGAAGGTCTCCGTACCGCTGCACGCCGGCCGCAACATGCTCGAATCGATGGGCTGGGCGCTGCTCCTGCCGCAACTGCTCTCGGTGCTCGGCTCGATCTTCCAGTCCGCGGGCGTCGGCGAGCAGGTCGGCAGGATCACCGAGGCGATCCTGCCGGACGGCCAGAAGTTCGTCGCCGTCGCCGTGTACTGCTGCGGCATGGCGCTGTTCACCATCGTCATGGGCAACGCCTTCGCGGCGTTCCCGGTGATGACCGCCGCGATCGGCTGGCCCGTCCTCATCCAGCAGATGCACGGCGACATCCCGGCGATCCTCGCCATCGGCATGCTCTGCGGCTTCTGCGGCACCCTCGTCACGCCGATGGCCGCCAATTTCAACCTGGTCCCCGCGGCCCTGCTCGAACTCAAGGACCAGTACGGCCCGATCAAGGCCCAGCTCCCCACGGCCGCGGCCCTGCTGGTCTGCAACATCGCGATCATGGCCCTGTTCGCCTTCTGAACCGACGCTCCCGTCCCCGTACGGCTCCGACCCGAGCGACCCCGCCCACCCCTATGGAGTGACCCCGATGTCCCCCGCGCTCCCCGCCGCGTACGCCGTCCCCTTCGCCGAACTGGCCCTCGCCAACGTCGTACGCGCCTACCCCAACGCCCCGGCCCACCTGTATCGCGGGCCCGAGGAGCTGGTCGAGCCCCGCGTCCTGCACCCGGCGTTCTACGGCGGGTACGACTGGCACTCCACGGTGCACATGCACTGGCTGCTCGTCCGGCTGATGCGCCGCTTCGCGCACACCGGCGACCTCCCCGCCACCCTCACCACCCGTGTCCGGGAGGTGCTGGACACGCACCTGACCCCGGAGAACCTCGCCGTCGAGGCGGCCTACCTGCGCGGGCGCCCGCACTTCGAACGTCCCTACGGCTGGGCGTGGCTGGTGGCGCTGGCGGCCGAGTGCCGCGCGCTCGGCGCCCCGGAGGGCGACCGCTGGGCCGACGCGCTCGCCCCCGCCGTCGAGGCGGTCGGCGAACTGCTCGCCGGCTGGCTGCCCCGGGCCACGTACCCGATCCGGCACGGCGTCCACCCCAACAGCGCCTTCGGCCTGGGGCTCGTCCTGGACGCGGGCGAGCGCGCCGGGCTGTCCGGCGCGGTCCTGGACGCGGTGGCGGACCGGCTCCGGGACTGGTTCTCCGGGGACCACGACGCCCCCGTCCACTGGGAGCCGTCCGGGCAGGACTTCCTGTCCCCGGCCCTGACCGAGGCGGACGCGATGCGCCGCGTCCTGCCCGCCGACGCGTTCCGGAGCTGGCTGGCCGGCTTCCTGCCGGAGCTGACCGCGTCCCCGCTGCTCACCCCGCCCGTCGTCTCCGACCACGCGGACCCGCAGATCGGCCACCTGCTCGGCCTCACGCTCAGCCGGGCGGCGGCGCTCCGCACGATCGGCGACGCCCTGGGCGAGGGACCCGTCCGCGACGCCCTGGCCGCCTCCGCCGAGGCGCACCTCGCCGCGGGGCTGCCCACGGTCTCCTCCGGCGACTTCAGCTCGGACCACTGGCTGGCCACCTTCGCCGCCCTGGCCCTGGACACCCCGCCCGGACACTGACCGGCCGGGTCACCCCCTACCCTCGGGGCATGGACGACACGGCCCAGGCGCTCCGCACCCGCTGGCACGACACCCTCGTCGCGGCTCGGGGCGGAGCGGACGGGCCCGATCCGCTTCCGTATGCCGACAACCTCCTCGCCCGCTGGGCCGAGCCGCAGCGCAAGTACCACACGACCGCCCACCTCGCGGCGGTCCTGGACCGGATCGACACGCTCGCCGGGCACGCCGCCGACGCGGCCGCCGTACGCCTGGCGGCCTGGTTCCACGACGCGGTGTACCGGCCCGACCGGTCGGAGAACGAGGAGCGCAGCGCGGTGCTCGCCGAGCGGGCGCTCCCGGAGGCCGGGGTGCCGGACGCGGTGACCGGGGAGGTCGCGCGGCTCGTCCGGCTCACCGTCACGCACGACCCGGCCGCCGGCGACACCAACGGCGAGGTGCTGTGCGACGCGGACCTGGCGATCCTCGCGGCGCCGCCGAAGGAGTACGCGGAGTACGCGGCGCAGGTCCGCGAGGAGTACGGGTTCGTGCCGGACGAGGCGTTCCGGGAGGGGCGGGCGGCGGTGCTGCGGCAGCTGCTGGGACTGCCGCAGTTGTTCCGTACGCCGTACGGGATGAGGGAGTGGGAGCCGAAGGCGCGGCAGAACCTCCTGACGGAGCTGGAACTGCTCACGCGCTGACCTCCTGGCCGGAAACGGCCGACGCGCGGCGCCCGGGGAATGTCACGAACGTTTCCGCTGTTGCCACCTGTCATGCCTGACTCCGCCGTGCGCACCTCTTCCCGTATGCCTCTGGCCGTATACATCCTCGGCCTCTCGGTCTTCGCTCTGGGCACGAGCGAGTTCATGCTCTCCGGGCTGCTGCCCCCGATCGCGGACGACATGGACGTGTCGATTCCGCGCGCCGGACTCCTCATATCCGCGTTCGCGATCGGCATGGTGGTCGGCGCCCCGCTGCTCGCCGTGGCGACGCTGCGGCTGCCGCGCCGCACGACGCTCATCGCGCTGATCTCGGTCTTCGGCCTCGGCCAGGTCGCGGGTGCGCTGGCGCCGACGTACGAGGTGCTGTTCGCGTCCCGCGTGGTCAGCGCGTTCGCGTGCGCCGGTTTCTGGGCGGTCGGGGCGGCCGTCGCCATCGCGATGGTGCCGGTGAACGCGCGGGCGCGCGCCATGGCGGTGATGATCGGCGGGCTGTCGATCGCGAACGTGCTGGGCGTGCCGCTGGGCGCGTTCCTCGGCGAGAACCTGGGCTGGCGGTCGGCGTTCTGGGCGGTCGGCGCGGCCTCGGCGGTGGCCCTGGTGGGCGTGACGACGCTGATCCCGCGCATCCCGCTGCCCGCCGAGAAGCCGCAGCTCAAGCGGGAGATGGGCATCTACCGGGACCGCCAGGTGTGGCTGTCGATCGTGATCACCGCGCTCGCGGCGGGCGGTGTGTTCTGCGCGTTCAGCTACCTCGCGCCGCTGCTGACGGACGTGGCCGGTCTGGACTCGGGCTGGGTGCCGACCGTCCTGGCGCTGTTCGGCGTGGGCGCCCTGGTCGGTACGACGATCGGTGGCCGGGTCGCCGACGCGCACCTCTTCGGGGTGCTGCTGAGCGGCATCGCGGCGTCCACGGTGTTCTTGGCGGCGCTGGCCATGTTCGCGTCGAACCAGGCGGCCGTGATCACGCTGTCGTTCCTGCTGGGCCTGTCGGCGTTCTACACCGCGCCCGCGCTCAACGCCCGGATGTTCAACGTGGCGGGCGCCGCGCCGACGCTGGCCGGGGCGACGACGACCGCCGCGTTCAACCTGGGCAACACGGGCGGCCCGTGGCTCGGCGGCACGGTGATCGACGCGGACTTCGGCTTCGAGGCGACGGCCTGGGCCGGGGCGGCGATGACCGTGGCGGCGCTGGTGACCGTGGTGTTCTCGCTGCGGCTCCAGCGGGCGCGCGGCTCGGCGGCCTCGCGGCTGGTGGCGCAGGGGGCGGGGGCGCCCAAGGGGGCGCCGGTGGAGTCGACGGAGTGCGCGACGGGCTGAGCCCGGGGGCGGTCAGGGGGCCGGGCGTCCCTTCGGCCGCCGCAGACCGGCCTCGGTCAGCCGCCGGACCAGCTCCTTCGAGCCGATCTCCCGGGCCCCGGCCCGTACCGCGTCCTCGTACCGCGCCTCCGGGATGTCGTAGTGGTCCCGCTCGAACGCCCGCGCCGGGGCGCCGATGGACGACGCGAAGGCGTGCAGTTCCTCGAAGGACACATCGCTGACCAGGTGCGACCAGAGCCGCCCGTGCCCGGGCCAGGTCGGCGGGTCGATGTAGAGCGTCATCGCCTCACCGCCGGAGTATGCCGCTGAGCGCGCCGACCGGCGCGACCGCCACCGCGGCCTTGGTGCAGACCCAGTGCGGGTGCGGCCCGAGCTCCGGCTCGACGTCCAGCGCGTGCGGGTCGCCGGCGTCGCAGACGGGGCAGAGCGGCCAGCGGCCGTACTGCTCCAGGAGCGCGTCCTGGACGTCCTGGGCGACCAGGCCGACGACGAACTCCGCGCCCTCCGGCCACTGCTCCACCCACCAGCGGCGATGCGTCACGGCGTCCTCGACCATCGACACGATCTGCGCCTCGGCGACGTCTCCGGCGGCGAGGTCGGCCATGACGAGGGCCCGGGCGGTGTGCAGCGCCTGCTCCAGGCGGTCGGGCCGGTCGGACTCCGGCGGATTCTGCTCCATGCAGCCATTGTCCACCCGTATGGCGGCGTCAACGGCTTCTGCCAAAGGTCACACCAAAGAGGGTTGACGGGCCCGGGGCTTGAAAATATCTTTCAAGGGTGACCAATGACCTGAAGGAAAGTTTCACGGACTCGCCTCCGGCCCCGGCGGCCCTCGCCGCCAAGGTGCGGACGCTGTCGCCGTCCATGACCCGCTCGATGCAGCGCGTCGCCGAGGCCGTCGCCGGTGACCCGGCGGGCTGCGCCGCCCTGACGGTCACCGGTCTCGCCGAGCTGACGGGCACCAGCGAGGCGACGGTGGTCCGCACCGCCCGCCTCCTGGGGTATCCGGGCTACCGCGACCTGCGCCTCGCGCTCGCCGGTCTCGCCGCCCACCAGGAGTCCGGCCGCGCCCCCGCCGTCACCGCGGACATAGCGGTGGACGACCCCATCGCCGACGTGGTCGCCAAGCTGGCCTACGACGAGCAGCAGACCCTCGCCGACACCGCCGCCGGGCTCGACACGGTGCAGCTGGGCGCCGCGGTCGCCGCCGCCGCCACGGCCCGCCGGATCGACATCTACGGGGTGGGCGCGTCCTCCCTCGTCGGCCAGGACCTGGCCCAGAAGCTGTCCCGGATCGGCCTCATCGCGCACTCCCACACGGACCCGCACCTCGCGGTGACCAACGCCGTGCAGCTCCGCTCCGGCGACATGGCCATCGCGATCACGCACTCCGGCTCGACGGGCGACGTCATAGAGCCGCTGCGCGTCGCCTTCGACCGGGGCGCGACGACGGTCGCGATCACCGGCCGCCCCGACGGCCCCGTCACGCAGTACGCGGACCACGTGCTGACGACGTCCACGGCGCGCGAGAGCGAGCTGCGCCCGGCCGCGATGTCGAGCCGCACCAGCCAGCTCCTGGTCGTGGACTGCCTGTTCATAGGCGTCGCCCAGCGTACGTACGAGACGGCTGCCCCGGCCCTCGCCGCCTCCTACGAGGCGCTGGCCCACCGCCACACCCCGCGCCACACCCGCTGACCGTCACCCGGACGCCCTCCGGCAGCGCCCCGCACCCGCCCCCGCACCCGCACGCCGTACGAGAAAGCAGAGCCGCCCTCCATGACCTCCCTGACCGACGCCACCCCCGACGGCTACGGCGAGCTGCGCGCCGAGCTCGCGACCCTCACCACCGAGGCGTTCCGCCCGGAGCTCGCCGAGATCGACCGGCTGGCCACCGCGGACATCGCCCGGATCATGAACGGCGAGGACCAGACCGTCCCGGCCGCCGTCGCCGAGCGGCTGCCCGAGATCGCCGCCGCGATCGACGCCACCGCCGAGCGCATGGCCCGCGGCGGCCGGCTGATCTACGCGGGCGCGGGCACCGCGGGCCGGCTGGGCGTGCTGGACGCCAGCGAGTGCCCGCCCACGTTCAACACGGACCCGGCCGATGTCGTCGGCCTGATCGCGGGCGGCCCGTCCGCCATGGTCACCGCCGTCGAGGGCGCGGAGGACAGCAAGGAGCTGGCCGCCGCCGACCTGGAGGCGCTGGAGCTCACCGCCGACGACACGGTGGTCGGCATCTCCGCCTCCGGCCGTACGCCGTACGCGATCGGGGCCGTGGAGCACGCCCGCGCGAAGGGCGCCCTGACCCTCGGCCTGTCGTGCAACGCGGACTCCGCGCTGGGCGCCGCCGCCGAGCACCCGATCGAGGTCGTCGTCGGCCCCGAGCTGCTGACCGGCTCCACCCGCCTCAAGGCGGGCACGGCCCAGAAGCTCGTGCTCAACATGATCTCGACCATCACGATGATCCGCCTCGGCAAGACGTACGGGAACCTCATGGTCGACGTGCGTGCCTCCAACGAGAAGCTGCGGGCCCGCTCCCGGCGCATCGTCGCGCTGGCCACGGGCGCGTCCGACGAGGAGATCGAGACGGCCCTCGCCGCCACGGACGGCGAGGTGAAGAACGCCATCCTGACGATCCTCGGCCAGGTCGACGGCCCCACGGCCGCCACGCTCCTGACCGAGTCGAACGGCCACCTCCGCGCCGCGCTCGCCGCCGCCCCCCGCACCACCTGACCTAGGGACCTGTCCGGCGGATCAGGGCCGGGGGCGCGGCGTCTGGCACGGCACCTCGCCGCGTTGCCGAACCGCCCTAATCGCTCCGCGATGAGGACGCCCCGGCGCCTTGCGATGCACCGCACCAGACGCCGCGCCCTACCCGACCCTGATCCGCCGGACAGGCCCTACCGCACCACGTCCCCCGCACAGCAAGGCACCACGCACCATGGCTACAGAAGACAAGAACCGCGCCACTGCCGCCGCGATCCTTCCGCTCGTCGGTGGCGCCGCGAACGTCAGCTCCATCGCCCACTGCATGACCCGGCTCCGGCTCGGGCTGCACGACCGTTCGCTCGTCCAGGACGACGCGCTGAAGGCCGTCCCCGCGGTCATGGGCGTGGTCGAGGACGACACGTACCAGATCGTCCTCGGTCCCGGTACGGTCGCCCGCGTCACGCCGGAATTCGAGAAGCTGGTCGAGGAGGGCAAGGCGGAGGCCCCGGCTCCCGCCCCGGCCCCGGCCGACGCCGCCCCGCTCACGGCGGAGGAGCTGGCCGCGCAGGGCGCCGAGATGAGGGCCGCCCGCAAGGCGAAGAACGCGACCCCGTTCAAGCTGTTCCTGCGCAAGATCGCCAACATCTTCGTGCCGCTGATCCCGGCCCTGATCGGCTGCGGCATCATCGCCGGTCTCAACGGCCTGCTGGTCAACCTCGAATGGCTGCCGTCGGTCACCCCGGCGCTCGCCGCGATGGCCTCCGGCTTCATGGCCCTGATCGCGGTCTTCGTCGGCTACAACACCGCGAAGGAGTTCGGCGGCACGCCGATCCTGGGCGGTGCGGTCGCGGCGATCATCGTCTTCCCGGGCGTCGCGAACATCGAGGCGTTCGGCCAGAAGCTCTCCCCCGGCCAGGGCGGCGTCCTCGGCGCCCTCGGCGCGGCGGTGCTCGCGGTGTACGTGGAGAAGTGGTGCCGCCGCTGGGTGCCGGAGGCGCTGGACGTGCTGGTCACGCCGACGCTGACGGTCCTCATCTCCGGCCTGGTCACGATCTTCGGCCTGATGTACGTGGCCGGTGAGGTCTCCACCGCGATCGGCGACTTCGCCGACTGGCTGCTCTCCAACGGCGGCGCGGGCGCGGGTCTGATCCTCGGCGGCTTCTTCCTCCCGCTCGTCATGCTGGGCCTGCACCAGGCGCTGATCCCCATCCACACCACGCTGATCGAGCAGCAGGGCTACACGGTCCTGCTCCCGATCCTCGCCATGGCCGGTGCCGGCCAGGTCGGCGCGGCCATCGCCACGTACTTCCGCCTCCCGCGCAACGAGTCGATCCGCAAGACCATCAAGTCCGCCCTGCCCGCCGGCTTCCTCGGCGTCGGCGAGCCCCTGATCTACGGCGTCTCGCTCCCGCTGGGCCGCCCGTTCATCACGGCCTGCGTGGGCGGCGCGTTCGGCGGCGCGTTCGTCGGCTTCTTCAACCAGCTGGGTGACGCGGTCGGCTCCACGGCGATCGGCCCCTCCGGCTGGGCCCTGTTCCCCCTCCTCGACGGCAACCACGGCCTGGGCGCCACGATCGCGATCTACGCGGGCGGCCTCGTCGTCGGCTACCTCGCGGGCTTCCTGGCCACGTACTTCTTCGGCTTCAGCAAGGAGCTCCTGGCGGAGTTCAACGTGAGCCAGGAGGAGCCCGCCGCCCCGGCGGCGACTCCGGCCCCGGCCACGCCTTCCGAAACGGCGAAGGCGCCGGCGGCGGTCTGAGACCCACACCGAACGGAGCGGCGGCACCCCTCACCCAGGGGTGCCGCCGCTCCGTCGTCACGGCTCAGTTCTTGCCGGCACCGAGGGACACGGCCGAAACCTTGCACCAGGGATGGCTGGAAATCGCCCCCTCCAATGAGGGGCGGCGCGGGTCGATGTGAACACCAGCTGATTCAAGCCTGAATCACTCCCGTCCCGCTGGTGACACCCATGCGCGGAGAATCCCTGGGGGGACATTGCCTTCCGCTACACCCGGCCGTCTCGGTCTCGCACGCGCGAAGCGCGCGAGACGGATCTCGGCCTGCACCGCACTCGTTCTCGCCGCCGGCATGCTGCTGGCGGCTCCGGCCTCGGCCGACGACGCCTCCAAGGGCTCCGGCGGCCCCGAGACGCCGGCCACGGGCACGAAACCGCGCCTGGACCTGAACGGCAACGGCGACAACGACCTCCTCTACCGAGGTGTGGACGGCGTCCTGTACGTCAAGGCGGGGGGGTTCACCCCCGACTACCCGTTCCGGATCCCCGCCACCGACGAGCGGGAGATGCAGAAGGACATCATCCCGCTGGGCGACCTCGACTCCGACGGCCCGCCCGCGCTCGTCACGCTGTCCGCGACCGGCACGCTCACGCTGTACCCGAGCGCGGGCGAGGAGAGCGCCTCCCCTGCCACATGGTCCGGTGAGGGCTGGCAGAAGTACAACAAGATCCTCTCCCCCGGCGACCTGACCGGTGACGGCCGCAACGACCTCCTCGCGCGCACGCCCTCCGGCGACGTCTACCTCCACGCCTCCACCGGCGCCATCAGGGGCGAGCCCTTCGCGCCCGCGGTCAAGGTGGCCTCCGGCTGGGAGACGTACGACCAGATCGTCGGCCTCAACGACAGCAACGGTGACGGGTTCGGCGATGTCGTCACCCGCACCAGGGCTGGCGACCTGTACTTCTTCGCGGGCACCGGCGACGCGGCGAAGCCCTTCAAGACGCCGACCAAGAGAATCGGCTACGGCTTCGGCATCTACAACCAGCTCGTGGGTGTCGACGACCTCAACGGAGACGGCCACGGCGACCTCATGGGCCGCCTGCCGAACGGCGACACGTACATCTACCGGTCCACCGGTCGGGGCAGCTTCCGCACGCGTGTCGCCGATGCCTTCGGCTGGCAGAAGGCCGCCCTGTTCGTCGGCCAGGGCGGCAACCCCGACTTCGGCAAGCACGAAGCCGTGGGCACCACCGACGACCACCGTTGGTGGTGGTACGACTCCAAGAACAACGGGCAGTTCGCCCCCCGGGGGCTCCGCAACGTCGCCGAGGCCGGGCCGATGAGGCGGCTCGTCTCCTCCCTCGACGCCGACGGCCGACCCGAGGAACTCTGGGTCAAGGACGGCCGGCTGACCATCGGGGACCACTCCTTCGGCAGCGGCTGGGGCGCCTACGACGATCTCGTCGGGCCGGGCGACCTGAGCGGTGACGGCAAGGGCGACCTGCTGGCCCGCGACACCAAGGGCGACCTGTACCTGTATCCGGGCAACGGCCTCACCTCATTCGGCGCCAAGATCAAGGTCGGCTACGGCTACGGCACGTACCGCCACATCGTCGGTGCCGGCGACCTCACCGACGACGGCAGGACCGATGTGGTGGCCATCGCCAAGGACGGCACTCTGTACCTGTACGCGGGCACGGGCCAGGCGTCCGCCCCGCTGAAGGCGCGCGTGAAGATCGGCTCCGGCTTCGACATCTACAACAAGTTCGCCGCGCCCGGCGACATCAACGGGGACGGCAGGGCCGACCTGGTCGGCGTCAACGGCTACGGCGACCTGTACCGCTACACGTCCACCGGGACCGGCACGATCAGCAAGCGCGTACAGATCGGCTACGGCTTCAACATCTACAACGGCCTGTACTGATCACCGCGCCGCCGGCGCCCTCCTCGCGGATGCGCGGGAGGGCGCCTTCGTCGTAGGTCTCAGACCGGAAAGCCGTCCGTGGCCAGCGTGACGTCGAAGGGCGCGGGGCCGCTTGCTTCAGCGTCCCACGTTCGTGTGGGCGACGCACCGAGCGCCGCTCACCGTTGCCCCTGCGCCAGCCCCAGCAGCACCCCGTGCGTCTCCCGGTCCGCAGCCACGACCAGCCCGCCCGCGCCCTCGTCCACCGGCAAGCCGTCGATCCCCGTCACCACGCACCCCGCCGCCTCGCACAGCGCGATGCCCGCCGCGAAGTGGACGCTGTCCAGGCGGAGGCCGGGCCCGCCGTCCGTGAGGTACGCGGCACGGCGCCCCGCCGCCACCCACGCCACGGCCACCGTGCTGGAGACGACGCGCGGCCGGAACCCGGCGACGAACTCCGGCCTGGCCATGAGCTCCACCGCCCGGAACCCCGGCGCATGCGGGAACGGCGGGTCCAGGTTCAGGTCCACCAGCCGGGACCCCGCCGAGGGTATGAGGCGGTCGTCCCGCCCGTCCGCCCCCCGGACCCACGCCCCCGCCCCGTCCGTCCAGAAGACCTCGCCGCTGAACGGGTCGGCGGAGGCCGCCGCCGTGATGCGGGAGGAGGAGGCGTCCCGGAGCGCGACGTTGACCGCGACGAGCATGTTGCCCACCGCGTAGTTGAGCGTCCCGCACAACGGGTCCACCAGCCACCGGCGCGCCGCCCCGGCCGCCCCGCCGGCCCCGCTCTCCTCGCCCGTCACCGCGTCATCGGGCCGCGCCGCGCGCAGCACGTCGAGGACGGCCTCCTCCGCCGCGATGTCGGCGGCCGTGGCGAAGTCACCGCCGCCCTTCTCGTACCGCGTCAGCGACGCCCCGTACATCTCGCGTACGACCGCCGCACCCGCCGACGCGGCCCGAAGGGCCACCTGCGCGTCACTGTCCATGGTCACCATCTCCGCAGGCTAGCGGTCACTCAGTGAAGGCCCGGCGGCCGTGCGCAGGAACCGCACCAGGTCCTCGACCCCGTACCCGAGCTTCGGCCCCCGCTCGGCCGCCATCAGGAGCAACTGGCCCACGATCTCCGCGCCCCACCCGTCGGTGCCGTCCGACGACCACTCCCACAGCTTCTCGATTCCGAGATCGGTCATCAGCAGGCCGTGCCCGGTGCGGATCTCGGCGCACACCTCGGCCACCGCGTCCAGCAGGGTCGCGCCCTGCCGTTCGCAGGCGAGACCGAAGTACGCGCCGAACTCCTCGACCCGGCACCCCTGCGGCGGGGCCTCCCTGATCGCCTCGTACTCCGGGCAGTCCGGGCGCGGCCGCCGCCCCACGGGGCAGTGGATCAACGTGAACCGGTGCCCCCTGGAAGGCACCGTCACCTCGGCAACTGCCCTTCCCGGTTGATCTCCGTCACCCGCGCCCGCAGCACCGCCCCCGGCGGGGCCTGCCGTACGGAGTCGGCCGGGCAGTCCCACACCACCCCGCCGCCCGGCGGCCGCAGCCGCACGTACGGCCCCACGCGCCCCAGCACCCGCCCGATCCGCCCGTCCCGCACGTCCACCGCGAACGACCCCGGCTCCGGCGTACACGCCTCCAGGCCCTCCCCGCCCGTCACGACGCCGCCGCCTTCTCCTCCAGCACCCGGCTGAGCTGCTGCGCCGCCGCGAGATTGCAGCGCCCCAGGTCCACCAGGACCGCCGGGTCCTCACCCGCACACGAAGCCGCGTCGATCCGCAGCGAGGGCAGCTTCACCCCGGCCCGCGCGAAACCCTCCCTCAGCAACGCCACCACCTCCTCCGCCTCCCGAATCTTCGCCACTGCCGCTCTGCGCCGTTCCGTTGTCGTCATGATCCATTCCTTCCACGCTGAGTAATGACGATGCATACCCAGAGTGGTGATTCTCTCGCTAGCCTGAAAGAGGCGCAGGCCCAACAAACGCACGTGTGTAACAGGGAGTTGTCATGCCAGGTCCCAAGAAGCTAGACCCCGCCTCGTCTCCTCGCGCCCTGCTGGGCTCCGAGCTCCGCCACCGAAGAGAACGCGCGAACCTCTCCCAGGTCGATCTGGGCAACCTGCTGTTCGTCAGCGGCTCCTTCATCGGCCAACTGGAGGACGGCAGCCGCCGCATGCAGATGGACCAGGCGCTCAGGCTCGACGAGATCCTGAACGCGGATGGCTTCTTCAAGCGCAACTGTGCGGCTTTGGAGAAGTCGAAGTACCCGGATCACTTCGCGGAAGCGGCGGAGGCGGAAGCCCGCGCGACGGAGATCAAGGAGTACGCGCCGCAGCTCATCCCGGGCCTGTTGCAGACGGAGGCGTACGCGCGGGCGGTGTTCCGGGAGTACCAGCCCACGGCAGTAGACGGCGTGATCGAAGAACTGGTGGCAGCTCGTCTGGAGCGGGCACAGCTCCTCGCCGATCCAACAGTGCCGCTGTTGTGGGTCGTACTGGACGAATCGGTGTTACGCCGGAAGGTCGGCGGGCCCGCGTGCATGGCAGGAGCTCTCCGCCACATCGCCTCCCTGGTCCAACAACGTCGGATCATCGTGCAAGTACTGCCGTTTGACGCTGGCGGTCACGCAGCCATGGGCGGCGGACTCAAGCTCATGGCATTCAGCGACGCTCCCCCACTCGCCTACCTGGACGGCCTCGGAGCAGGCCAACTCCTCGACGACCCAGGAACCGTGAAGGACTACGAACTGACCTACGATCTGGTGGTGGCCAGCGCGCTCTCACCGGCAGCGTCTCTGGCCTTGATCGAGTCGGTGGCGGAGGATTACGACCATGAGGAACAACAGTTCTAACTACGACCTGTCCGCAGCCACTTGGTACAAGTCCAGCTACAGCGGCGCAAGCGGCGGTGACTGCGTGGAGGTCGCCACCTGGCGCAAGTCCACGTACAGCGACGGGAGTGGCGGCAACTGCCTCGAAGTCCTCGACGGCGTCCCGGACGTCGTCCCCGTCCGCGACTCGAAGGTCACCGACGGCCCGGCGGTCGTGTTCGCAACGACCGCCTGGCAGCAGTTCGTCACCGACCTGAAGCACGCCTGACGCGACGACAGCCGGTACCACTGACGGCCACAGTGGTACCGGCCCCTTGACCTCAACCATACTTGAGGCAACACGATCTCGTTCATGCAGACAGCTACGGACTGGATCAGGAAGAACTCCCACGCGCTCACGGCGAAGAAGCCCGACGAGCCCTTGGATGACCTGCGCCCACTCGCCCCACTGGTGCGCGACGCCAAGATCGTGGCGCTGGGGGCCGCCAGTCGGCAGACACGCGAACTGTCGGAGACGGCGCACCGGATCGTGCGCCTGCTGGTGGAGGAAGAGGGGTTCCGGAGCGTCGTCCTGGAGGGCGACGACCCCGGCAAGCTCGGCCTGGCAGCGTACGTCGTTACAGGCGAGGGTGACCCGGCGGCCATGCTGGCGGAGGCCCGGGCGTTCTGGCGGACCGGGGAAATCCTCGAACTCGTACGGTGGCTGCGGGCGTACAACGAACGCCACCCGGACGACCCGGTACGGCTCGCGGAACCACCGACCGCACAGGCGCGCACCCTGGCAGAAGCGGAACGCGCACTCGCAGACGGGGCGGCCTGGTGGCAGCGGCACACGGGGGACAAGGTCGTCTACTGGGGCGGCATGGCGCACACCGCCATCGGCGACCCGCGCACCGTGTCCGTATCCCCCACCGAGCCCCCGCAAACGCACCAGAACATGGGCGGTTACCTGCGTGAGCGCCTGGGTACGGGCTTCCGGTCCATCGGCCTGACCCTGGCGCACGGTTCGATCGGCCAACCCCTGCTCGCGCCGAACCCGGACTTCGTCGACGGCATACTGAGCGCCGCCGCCGGGAAGAGGCCGGCCTACCTCCTGGACCTGACCCTCCCCCGCCCCGAGCCAGTCCGCCGCGTCCTGGACGCCCCGACCCGCACCCGCCTGATCGGCCCGACGTACGACCCCCGACACGACGAGTCCCACCACATGTCCGGCGCCTCACTCACCACCTGGTTCGACGCCGTCATCCACACCGAAGAGGTGACCCCGTACCGGCCGCTGCCCTGAGGGCGGCCGCGCGGGGAGGCTTCCAGAGTCAGCGGTGTGAGCGCGCGGTCGTTACGGCACTACGAGGACGAGGGCCTGATCGTCCCCGGCCGTTTCAGCAACGGATTCCGTGACTACTGCCAGACGACCGTCGACCGGGTGCTCGTCATCCGCTCGCTGCTGGAGTCCGGGCTGCCCGTGCGGCTGATCAGGGAAGTCCTGCCCCGGGGCCCGGCGAGTACCTGATCCGCGTCGGCGCCGCCGGGGTCAACTTCGCTGATCCGGACGTCGGGACTCCGCTGCGGCTCGGCACACACGTGGTCGGGGCCGGACCGGGCGCCCCCTGGCTCTAGGCCGTGTATCGAAAGTGGATCTTGCACATAGGGTGTCGGCATGTCGCTGAGTCACATAGCCCTCACGTCTGGACGTTCGATCGAGCTCACCGAGCTGCGCATGTCTTCGACCTATGGAGGGATGCTGGAGGGCTACCCGTGCAAGGCCGTCAACGAGATGAAGGTCAGGAGCCTCCAGAGGCAGGCTGAACGTGCGTTTACCTCCACGCCGGTCCATCTGGTTCCGCCCTCCCGCGAGTACCGGGACGGGACTGCCGGCGCTTTCGGCCCCGTTGAGGTGCTGCCTTCCGTGGCCTGTATCGGCGCCTTCCGCTCAACAGCGGTCGCCCCTGAACTCGACCCCGTACTGCACCGTTCCGCTCTCACCGTGATCTGGTTCCAGACCGGCTTGGACGTCCCGTCGGGCGAGGACGCCGACCTTTTGCTGCGCAGCCTTCGCTGGGAGGAGCTGGCCCAGGACTACGAGCTCTAGCGACAGGCGCCGATCACAGCCACTCATTGATGGCAGCGATCAGGACGGTCGCCTCGTAACGGACCGCCAGCTTGTCGTATCTCATGGCGACGGCACGGTGTCTCTTGAGGCGATTGATCCCGCACTCGACCGCGTGACGCTTGCGGTAGTCGGCCGGGTCGAAATGTGGCGGTCGGCCGCCGCTGGAGCCGAGCTTCTGGCGGTTGCGGGCCTGGTCAGCCTTGTCCGGGATCGTGCAGCGGATCCCGCGACGGCGGAGGTAAGCACGGTTTCTGCGGGAGGCGTACGCCTTGTCGGCACGCACCCGACGGGGACGGATCCGTGGCCGGCCCGGCCCGATGCGTGGCACGCGGACTTTCTCCAGTACCGGTTCAAACTGCGGCGAGTCCCCTCGCTGTCCGGCCGTGATCACGATCGACATGGGCTTTTGGCCTTGCTCGACGGCCAGGTGCAGCTTGGTGGTGAACCCGCCGCGCGAGCGCCCCAGCCCGTGATCACCGGGCTCAGCAAAGACTCCGCCCGGCGGTTCCTTCTGCAGGTCGCCCTGCCTTCGTGCCCCGGCCGCATGCTGATGGGCACGGCACACGGTGGAGTCGACGCTCAGGTCCCACGTGATCGCACCCTTCGCGTCGCCCAGGGACTGAAGACGGGTGAGGACCCGGTGCCAGGTGCCGTTCCGCTGCCACCGCCGGAAGAGGTCGTAGATCCGGCCCCATGGTCCGTACTCGACGGGGACATCCCGCCACGGAACACCTGTCCGGACTCGAAAACGTATGCCGTCGATCAACTGCCGCCGGGACCAGACAGGCGGCCGCCCCGCCTTCATCCCCTGCGGCAGCAACGGCTCCAACACCGCCCACTGCTCGTCCGTGAGATCACCCCGACCCATGAACTGTGATCATTCACAGCTCAAGATCCACTTTCGATACACGGCCTAGTGCGCGAGGCCGTCGATCGACATGCGGACCGCTTCGCCGCTGTGGTCTTCGCCTGGGCAAGATGCCCGCATGACTACGGAGACACGCAAGGCGTACCTACTGGCCGCCGAACAGGCTGTGCAACTCCTCGCCACCGAAGGGGTGGCGAGGAGTTGGGATGAGGAGTCCGTGCTGCCGGGGATGTCGGTGGGCGGACTCGCCGGACACCTCGCACGCAGCGTTCTGCAGGTCGAGTGGTTCCTCGATGGCCCGGTGGCCGGCGCGGAACCGGTGTCCCCGGTGCACTACTACGCCAGACTCGCGGGCACGACCGTTCCCGGCTCCTCGCTGAACGTCGGCGTGCGGGCACGGGGCGAGGAGACGGCCGCCGCCGGCCCCGCCGCCGTCGCGGAGGAGGCGCATGCCGCGTGGCAACGGTTGGCGGACCGGCTGGGCAAGGAGCCCGCCGACCGGCGGGTCTCCGTCCTCCACCGGCCGGGAGAGGAGATGCTGCTCGACGGCTACCTCCAGACCCGCTGCGTCGAACTGGCGGTTCACCTGGAGGACTTGGCACTGAGCGTGGGCACTCGTTGCTCGGCGCACGAAGCCGCCCTGGCCATCGCGGTCGACGTACTCGTCGCGGCGGCCCGCGAACGGCACGGCGATCAAGCGGTCATGCACGCGCTGGCCAGACGCGAACGCGACGCCGGCCAAGCCCTGCGCGTCCTGTAGGCGGTCCCACGGATCGTGCTCAGCGCGCGCCGGTCCGCCGGGCCCGGCCGGTGGCGGTGCGGACGTCACCGGTGACGGGCAGACCGTGGCCGGGGAGGATCAGGCTCGCCCCGGTGAGTGCGTCCAGCCGGTCGAGCGAGGCCAGGGCGGCGCGGCTGTCGTGCGTGAAGCCGCGACAGACCAGGGAGGGGCCGGTGTGGCCGGTCAGGCCGTCCTGGGTGACCAGGGCATCGCCGGTGAAGAGCAGTCCGCGCTCGGGGAACAGATATCCGGCGCTGCCCGGGGTGTGGCCGGGCAGCAGGACGGCCCTCGGTGCGCCGGGGACCTCCGCCAGCCGCCCATCGGTACCGAAGGTGCGTACGCCGGGCGTGGCGGGAGCGGTGAACGCACCCGCGCGGGCGAGGTGGAGCGGGGTGCCGATCGCGGCGGGCCGACGCAGCAGGTAGGGCAGCATCGAGCGCTCCGGCTTGGCGTGGCGCATGGCACTGCGGGGGCCGTCGCGCAGGATCGCCGCGTCGCCCTCGTGGACCCAGATGTCGGCACCGGCCTCCCGGAGGGCGGGGGCCAGGCCGGTGTGGTCGGGGTGTCCGTGGGTCAGGAGCACGGCGCGGATGTCGGCCATGGAGCGGCCGGAGCCGGCCAGGTGCGCGCGCAGCTGCTTGAGGTGGCCCGGCAGCCCGGCGTCGACCAGGACCAGTCCGTCGACCTCCTCGACCAGGTAGAAGTTGACGACGTCGTCACCGAGCCGGTCCACGCCGGGGGCGACGCGCCGGTCGGGGCGGGTGGGACGGTTCATGCGGTCCTCCGGAGCGAGGGCGGACACATTTCGATACAGTCGACTGTAATGGATTGGGGAGGCGAGCGAGATGCCCAGCGGGACTCCACGCAAACCGTACGATTCGGGGCGCCGACAGGAGGCCGCGCGCCGCAACCGCGCCGCGATCCTGGCGGCGTGCCGTGAGCTGCTGCTCCGCGACGGCTACCAGGCGACCACCATCCGCGCGGTGGCCGAGCGCGCGGGCGTCTCCCCCGAGACCCTCTACAAGACCTTCGGCGGCAAGCCCGGACTGCTCAAGGCGCTGTGGGACGTCACGCTGGCCGGGGACGACGAACCGCTCACCATGGCCGAGCGCCCCCAGCTCCAGGCCGTCCTCACCACGCGCGACGCCCGCACCAAGCTCCGCCTGTACGCCGCCTTCGTCCGAGGCGTCCACGAACGCCTCGCCGCCCTGTCCGCGCTCCTCACCCAGGCGGGCCCCGAGGTCGCCCAGGTCCTCGCCGCGAGCGAGGAGGAACGCCTGACCGGCGTGACGGCCTTCGTCACCCACCTCGCCGGGACGGACGCCCTGCCCCCGGACGCGGACACAGCCCACCTGGCCGACTCCTGGTGGGCCCTGACCGGCCCTCACCTGTACACCCAGCTCACCGTCGCCCGGGGCTGGGACGCCGACACCTACGAGGACTGGCTGACCGACATGCTCACCTCGGCCCTTCCGGGCGGGAGCGGGCCGGCCTCGCAACACGATTGAACTAAACATACGGCCGTGCGTACACTTTCCCCGATGCCGGCCGCCGCCGACTTCGTTGCGCTGCTTCACGGACCGGCATGTCCAGCGCTGAGCGGAAGGACGAGAAGGGGATGCAGCCGTGACGAGTGCCGAAGCAGAAGCCCTCCCAACGGGTCCGGAAACCGCTCCTGCGGTGCCGTGGCCCGCCGTGTCGGTCGTCATGGTCGGGATGTTCATGGCGATCCTCGACTCGTTCATCGTCGTGGTGGCGGGTCCCGCGATCCAGGCCGACCTGGGCGCGTCCGCCGGACGGTTGCAGTGGATCCTCGCGGGCTACCAGCTGAGCTACGCCGTATTCATGATCACCGGCGGCCGGCTCGCCGACCTGTACGGCCGCAAGCGGATCTTCACCACCGGCGCGGCCGTCTTCACCCTCTCCTCCCTGGGCTGCGCCATGGCTCAGAATCCGGGCACCCTCATCGGAGCCCGCATCGTCCAGGGCCTGGGCGCGGCCCTGATGGTGCCCCAGGTCTTCGCCGTCATCACGCTCGTCGTCCCCGAGAAGGCACGGCACCGCGTGTTCGGCACCCTGGGCATCGTGATCGGCCTGGCGACCATGGGCGGCCAACTCGTCGGCGGTCTGCTGATCGGCGCCGACCTCTTCGGCACCGGCTGGCGGTCGGTGTTCTGGGTCAACGTGCCGATCGGAATCGCCACGATCGCCTTCGCGTCGAAGTACGTACCGGAGTCCCGTGCCGAGGGCACCCGCCGGCTGGACCTCCCGGGCATGGCGACCCTGAGCGCCGCCCTCCTGTTGCTCACATTCCCGCTCATCCAGGGACGCGAGGCGGGCTGGCCCTGGTGGACCTGGGCCTGCCTGGCCGCGAGCGTCGCCGCCTTCGCCCTGTTCGTCGCGCTGGAGCGCCGCATCGACGAGGCCGACGGAGACCCGCTGCTGAGGCTGAGCCTCTTCTCGCAGCGCTCGTTCTCCCTCGGGATCATCCTGGTCCTGGCCGTGTACGCACTACTGACCTCGTACTACCTCGCCCTGTCCGTCTCGATGCAGGAAGGGCTCGGCATGTCGGCGCTCCGCGCGGGGCTGGTGTACACCCCTGCCGCGGTGACCTTCTTCGTGTTCAGCAAGATCGCGGGGCGGCTCGTACCGAAGTACGGCCGGCGCGTCCTGGAGATCGGCGCGGTGCTGCTCGCCGTCGGCTATCTGGCCACCGCGGTCACCCTGCTCTCCGGCCCGAGACTGACACCCCTGCTGGTCATTCCCACCCTGATGCTGCAGAGCGTGGGCGGCGGACTGCTCATCACCCCCCTGCTCAACACCGTGCTGACCAGGCTCGCACCGGAGACCGTGGGTATGGCGTCAGGGGCCCTGTCGACCGCCCAGCAGATCGGCGGCGCGCTGGGTGTCGCCGTGATCGGAGCGGTCTTCTTCAACAGCTTCCGCCCCGGGACGGACGGGAGGAGCGAGGCCGCGGGCCACGCTTTCGCCATGTCGTCCCTGGCTACGTTCGCCATCGCGGTACTGGCGGCCGTACTCGTCTTCCTGCTTCCGAAAAAGCAGCCGTCCACCGGCTGACGCCCCGGCATCAGCGGCCCCGGCGTGGTCAGCGGGGTGGAGCGACGAGCAGCCCTTCGATGATGCGGCGGGCCTTGCCTGCCGCATCGGCGTCCCCGAACCGAAGGTCCGTGTTCGCGGCGCACAGCAGCGCATCGATCTGGAAGGCCGTGAGTTCGACGTCGAGACCGGCGATCTCACCGGCCTCCAGGGCGCAGCGCAATTCGGCCGCGATGACCTCGCGCCATTCACGCTGATCGTGGAGGAGCGCATCACGGACCGGACCGGGGTGGCTGTCGAACTCCGCGAGATTCGCGGCCCGAAAACATCCGCCGGGGAAGAGTGGCGTCTCGGCGTACACGATCCAGTGATCGAGCAGGGCGCGCAGCCGGGTGACACCGTGGGGAGCCGATCCGGCTGGACGGATCACGGCGTCGACGAAGAGCTCGCGCGCGAAGGCGACGGTCGCGACCTGAAGGGATTCCTTCGTCTTGAAAAGGGTTTGGATTCCCGCCTTGCTGAGCCCTGTAGCGAGGGCCAGGTGGCCGAAGCTGATGCTGCCGAGACCTTCCAGCGAGGCGACGTCGACCGCCTGACGGAGCACGGCCTTCCGAGTGCGGGCGCCGCGCAGAAGGCGCTTGTCCGTGACTTCCGCATGCTCTGGTGGCGTCACTCTTTCCATACGGTCGATCGTACATCGTTTGACGAGCCCCACTCCGTGCGGACGGCCGACCCTTGCTAATACATACGACCGTACGTATTCTTTCATCATGACTTCCACTCACCGCACCGAGGAGTCCGACCCGTTCTGCCTGTCCCGGCCGGAGGCCGCAGCGCTTCTCTCCGGTGCCCCCTGGCGCCGGTTCGTCGTGATCGGAGACAGCCTGTCGGCCGGAACCGGGGACCCCAGCCCGGGCTACGAGGACAAGGGCTGGCCCGACAGGTTCGCCGACGTCCTCCGCCGCGTACAGCCGGACCTGGAGTACCTGAGCACGGCCGTGGACGGTGCGACGACGGCGCAGACCCTGGAAAACCAGATCGGCCGGGCGCTGGAGTTCCGACCGGACCTCCTCCACCTGCCGTGCGGCGCCAACGACCTGGTACGCCGGAAGCCGGAGTTCGACGAGATCGAGCAGAGACTCCGGCGCATGTACGAACTGGCTTCGCAAACCGGGGCTCAGTTGACGACGTTCACCCTGGGCAAGGCATACGTCATTCCCGTCTTCCCGGACTGGAGCGAGCGCGTATCCACGGTCAACGACATCACTCGCGGCCTGGCCGCCGAATACGAGGCTGTTGTCATAGACATGTGGGATCACCCCGTCAACAGCCGAGAGGACCTGCTGAGCGCGGATCGCATCCACTTCTCGACCTCGGGGCAGGCGGTGATGGCGGCGGAGATGGCCAAGGGTCTGAGCCGCGCGATCAGCCTGAACACGCGCACCTGAAACCGTCCGACCCGTGCGGGCGAAGGGGGCCGGTCCCGGACCCTTCCCGGGGCTCAAGCCCCGAGTTCCGAGCGCTCTTTGAGTGGAATGGTTGGGAGGGTTTGTACCCACCCACCCGCCCCCGTTACCCGCAAGGGTTCACTTTTCGCGATCGAGTTGCGACGGACGGTAGGCACGCTTTAGCTTCAGCGAGGACATAGACCTAAGACGGCCCCCGCCAGTGTTGCCACACCGCCAGGGGCCTGACCACCTCGATCGAAGGCTGACGGAGACGATCAGATGGCTGACGACCAGTCTAGTAGCGCGCCCTTCCCCCACCACCCGATGGCGAACCCCGGTTACGGCAAACGTTCAGCGCCGGACCAACGCCCGCGTACGGGGCAGGACTTCACGCACCTCAACCCCCGTGACGCGGCCATCGCGGCGTACATCGACGGACTGTGCGACGGCGCCGACATCTCCGTAAAGGCGCTGGCCAAAGCGCTTCCGTACGGGCAGTGCGCCGTCCGGACATCGCTGAACCGCCTCCAGGAGGCGGGGCACCTGCGCCGGGGCAGCGAGTGCGTGGCGAGCGGGGACAACCTGCTGTGGGTGACGCGGACGTTCTTTTCCCGCACCGCGCGGGACGACACCTGGTGGGCGGGCTTCAGCCGGGGCGACGTACCCAAGGAGGCCCAACGGGAAACGCGCTCACGGGCGTTCATCCTGCTCGCGGCCCTGGGGCGCCAGGCCCCCGTACTGTCGCTGTC
This sequence comes from Streptomyces sp. NPDC097595, assembly GCF_044761525.1. NCBI lineage: Bacteria > Bacillati > Actinomycetota > Actinomycetes > Kitasatosporales > Streptomycetaceae > Streptomyces > Streptomyces sp. NPDC097595. The sequence continues at coordinate 135,059 of NZ_JBIWCN010000010.1, forward strand.
GCACCGGGAGTGCGTGGCGCTGGAACCGCAGGCGTCGGAGTGGCTGCGAAGGGGGGCCACGGAGCCCGAAGTCCTCCGGGCCCTCACCACCGGGCTCCCGAGCCCCATCCACCACCCGGCGGCCTTCGTCGCCAAACGCCTCCAGACGAAACTTCCCCCGGCCCGCGAACCGCACCCGGTCCTGCGCACCCTGGAATGCAGCGAGTGCCGCGTCCCGGGCACCCCCGAAGCCCTCCCCGGCGGCAAGTGCCGCCCCTGCGCGGGCAAACCCACCCGTGCGACCCCGGCCCTCCCCGCCCAACAGGTCCACGCCCAGGCCCGAGCCGTACGCGCGGGCCTGATCCCCAAGTCGGACCGCCCCAAGCGCTGACCGCTCAGGCGGAACCCCGGAACTCCACCAGGAGCAGCGCCGAGTCGTCGTCGGGCGGGCCGCCGGTGAAGGCGGCGACGTCCGCGCGTACGAGACGGAGGACTTCCTCGGGCTCGTCGGCCGTCAACAGCGGTGTGACGCGCTCGCGGACGGGGTAGAAGCGCCTCTCTCCGTCGCGGGCCTCGCTCAGGCCGTCGGTGTAGAAGAACAGCCGGTCGCCGACGTGCAGCGTGGCCCGGGCGACGCTGTCCCGGAGGTCGGCGGGGCCCGTCAGCCCCGTAAGTCCGAAGGGCGGGACCGGTTCGTCCGACGCGACGGACACGACCTCGCCGTCGCGTGTGCGGAGGAGGGGCGGCGGGTGACCGTGGTTGTACACGAGCAGACCGCCGTCCGGCCCGATCTCCGCGAGAATCCCGGTCACGAAACGCCGGCCGTCGGTCCTGCGCTCCAGGGCCGCTTCGATGCGGCGGCCGACGTCGGCCAGCCCCCCAGCCCCGGGCGCGGCCTCCCGGAAGGCGGTCAGGACGACCGAAGCACAGCGCACGGTGTCCAGCCCCTTGCCCTGGACATCCCCGACGATCAGCCGCACACCGCCGGAGCACGGCTCCACGTCGTACAGGTCCCCGCCGAGGCGGGTGGCGCGGCTGGCGGAGACGTACGAGGTCGCGAGCCGGACCGGCCCGATCGCCGGGGGGACCGGGGTGAACAGCACGTCCTCCAGCGTGCGGGCCACATCCCCCACGTCGATGAGCCGCCGCTCGACCTTGAGGCGCGCCCAGGCCGCGTAGGCGGAGGCGAGGGTGACGTACGCGACGGCGAACAGGGCGATCCACATGCGCAGATGGCCGAACCGGTCGGCCTTCCACGCGAAGAGCAGACACAGGAGGACGGCGACGCCACCCATCGCCGCGACGTTGCGCACGGACCCCCGCGCGGAGGCGATCGCGGGGCCTGCGGCGTAAACCGGCAGCAGGTTGTATTCGGGCCCGGTCACCGCGTCCACGACCGCAGTCCCCAGCATGACGGCCAACGGCAACCCCGTCGGCGACCCGACCACCCGCGCCCAGCGCCTTCCCACTGCCACCTCCGCACCACTCGACCCGCCTCAGAATGCCACGAAGCGGACGAAACGGGCTCTTGGTGAACGGCGCGCCCACCTCGTCCCGGCGCGCTTCCCGGTGCGGGACTCGCCTACACCTCGACCGGCGCCGCCGGGGCAGCGGCTCGGGGGAAGGCCGCCCGAAGACCTCACCGAAGTACCGGGCCTCGACGGTGGCCACATGCTTCACGAGACCGAGCAGATTGGTCCCGGTCGCCGTCAGCGGCCGGCGGGCGTCGCACTCGGACAACCCGTCGAGCTTCCAGACCTCACACACAACGAGCCCAGAACGATATCGTGCAATCAGGTGGAGTGATATCGTTTTGTTCTCGGGTCGACAGCGAGGAGCACGCACATGGCCAGGACCGTCATTGACCTCGACGAGGCCATGGTCGCCGAGGCCATGCGCATATTCGGCACCAAGACCAAGGCCCAGGCAGTGCGCCTGGCCATGGAGGACGCGGTCAAGCGGCACCTCCGGCAGGAGGGCTTCGACGCCATGGACGCCGGGGAGCTCGACTTCAGCGAGATCGTCGAGACCACGGGCCCCCGCAACGCCGACGGGAGTCTCAAGCGCGAGGGCGGCCGGGCCGCCTGATGCAGGACCGCTATCTGATCGACAAGTCCGCGCTCGCACGCTGGACGAAGCCTGCCGTCAAGCAGGTGCTGAAGCCGCTGCACGAGCGATATCTGCTCACCGTCTGCCAACCCACCGAGTACGAGATGGTCCACTCGGCCCGGGACAGCTCCGAGGCGACCAGGATCAGCACCTGGCTGCACGCCTTCGACTACCTCCACGTCACGGAGGACACCTTCGCCCGTGCCCTGGAGATCCAGCGCCACGCCCTCCACGCCGGTTCCCACCGGGCCCTGTCACTCCCGGACCTGCTGATCGCCGCGACCGCGGAGCTGAACCGGCTGACCGTCCTGCACTACGACGGCGACTTCGACATGATCGCCTCGCTCACCGGCCAGCCCGCCGAGTGGGTCGTCCCCCCGGGCAGCGCCGACCGCTGAGCGGGGGCCTCCGGGCCACTACGTCACCGGCTCCGCGCTGTCCGCGATGAGTTTCAGGAGGCCCGGGAAGCGGGACTCGATGTCCGCGCGGCGGAGTTGGGCCATGCGGCTGTTGCCGCGGTCCACCTGGCGGACCAGGCCCGCTTCGCGGAGGACACGGAAGTGGTGCGTCCGGGTCGACTTGGAGACGGGCAGGCCGAACGACGTGCAGGAGCGCTCCGTGCCGTCCGGCTGGGCGGCCAGGGTCGCCACGACCAGGTAGCGCATGGGGTCGGACAGGGCCTTCATGACGGCCTGGAGCTCCATCTCCTCAAGGGTCGGATGCCCTTCGGCGTCCGGCATGACGCACCTCCTCCGCTTCGATGACGGGCCCCCGCCACCAAGGTACTACTTGCGTCGTACCTGACGTCGTGCCAGTCTATCCCGCGCCAGGTACGAGATTCCTCGTACCTGGCCGCCCTCGCCTGCCCCCTCACTCCCGGAGCCCTCTCGTGCAACAGACCGCCCCCGCCCGGCAGGGGCTGACGCTCGCGGTCGTCCTGCTCGCCGTCTTCGTGGTGCCGACCTCGATATCCGGCACCGCCGTGGCGCTGCCCGCCATCGGCGCCGACCTCCACGCGGGCTCGGCATCCCTTCAGTGGGTGGTGAACGCGTTCAACCTGGCCTTCGCCTGCTGCACCCTCGTCTGGGGCTCGCTCGCCGACCTCGTCGGCCGCCTCCGCGCCTTCACCACAGGCGCCGCGATCTTCACCGCCGCGTCCGTCGCCTGCGCCGTCACGCCCAATGTGTACGTGCTCGACGCGGCCCGCGCGGTCGCCGGCATCGGAGGGGCGGCGCTCTTCGCCTGCGGGAGCGCGATCATCTCCACGGCCTTCGACGGAGCCGCCCGCGCCAAGGCGTTCGCGCTGTTCGGCACGGTCGCCGGGATCGGCGTCGCGCTCGGCCCCACCGTCTCGGGACCGGCCGTGGACGGCCTCGGCTGGCGTTGGATCTTCGGGCTGCACGCCCTGGCCCTGGCGCTCGTGCTCCTCTGCCTGCCCGCCGTGGCGCGTACGGTCGAAGAACCGCGCGGCGCCGGCGCACCCCGGCTCGACCTGCGCGGCGCCGCCGTCTTCGTCCTCGCGATGCTCGCGCTCACGTACGCCATCGTGCAGGGCTCGCAGTGGGGCTGGACCGCGCCCGGCACGCTCGGCCTGCTCGCCGTCGCCCTCGTCCTGCTCTCGCTGTTCACCGCGCACTCACGGCGGACCGAGGCCCCGCTGCTCGACCTGTCCGTCCTGCGGGACAAGGCGTTCCTCGCGTACTGCCTGGTGCCCGTGGCTGCCTCGTTCGGCTTCGTCACGCAGCTCACGTACCGGCCGACGTATCTGACGACCGTCGCCGGAGACAGCCCGTCCACGGCAGGGGCGACGATGCTGCTGCTGACGCTGCCCGTCCTGGCCCTGCCCCTCGCCGGCGCGCGACTGGTGCAACGCGGCACCCCCGCGACCACCGTGGTCCTGGCATCGCTGGGCTTCCTCGTGATCGGCGACCTCGCCCTGCTGCTGCTCGGCCCGGACACCTCCACGCTCGCCATGGCCGTGCCCATGCTGCTCACCGGGGCGGGGATGGGTCTCTCGGCCGGGCTGGTGGACGCCCAGGCCCTCGCCCTGGTCGACCCCGCGAAGGCCGGCATGGCGGCCGGCTTCCTCAACACCCTCCGCCTGGGCAGCGAGGCCGTCGCCGTGGCCGTCTTCGGCTCGGCGGTCGCCGGCCTCGCCACCGGACGGCAGGGCACCGGAACGTACCCCGCCGCCTACGACTCCGCTTTCCATACGCTGCTCTGGGCGATGGCGGCCGTCTGCGCGGCCCTCTTGGCGGCCGTCGTCACGCTGTCCCGCAGGGAACGACGGGCCTGAGGGGAACGACGGGCCTGAGGGGCCCGCCGAGCCCTACGCCGTACGCAGCTCCGCGAACACGCCGCGCACCTCCGCGTCCTCCGGCGTACGCCAGGGGCCCGACACATGCCCGTTCGCGCCCTCCGGACCGGCCACGGCGGGTCGCAGGAGGCGATTCACGCGAAGGGTCGCGTCCCTGGTCGACAGATACGTACCCGTGGGGTTGTCCGTGGCCCTCGCGGCCGCGTCGCCGAGGGAGCCGCCGGCTCCGGAATGGGTGATCGTCCGGTCCGGGGTGTCGCTTTCGCTCTGCGCCTGCGGCTCGGCGCGGCCGTCGAGGAGGGCGAACAGCCGCTCCACCAGGACCGGGTCGTGGCAGCCGTCGTACACCCAGCGCTTCCCGAGCACGCCGTGCGTGGTCATGCCGATGAGGGCGTCCTCCGCCCCGGCGAGCGCGGCGCCCCGGTAGGTGAGCGGCACGAAGTACGGCACCGGCTCGTCGCCCGAGGTGTCGGTGACCACCATGAACTCGATGCCCACCTCACCCTGCGGGTCGTCCAGCCGGAAGCCGCCGGACTTGACGAGGGAGGGGCGCGCGGGGCCCACGTACCAAGGGCGGGTGGGAAGCCAGGCGGTGAGCAGTTCGAGCTTGGTCGGCGACAGGGTGGTGCGGTGGATGACGGCCATGCCGAAGGTCTCCCGTGGGTCGCGTGGACGGCTGGTTGCCCTGCGCGTGGGGGCGCTGTCAGACCCGCGCGCTAGGTTGAGCCTATGACCTCTGGGGACAGCACCACGGTACGTATCCGGCCGCAGCGGTCTCACGGATCCGGGGTGGCCGGTCCGCCCGGACCGGCCACCGACTAGGACCTGCGCGTCACCACCCGGAGGGAGCGGGAGGCGGGACCACCGCCGGGCGGTCGTCGCAGGTGATCGTGTTGGGCAGCAGCCACGGCGCGAGCCAGCCGCCGTCATTGCCGCCCAGGTCCGTGAGGCCGAACTCCGACCCCGTGGAAGGGAAGTTGAACGAGCCGCAGTTGTTGACGCCCACCGCGCCCACGTTGCGCGCGTCCACGTTCTCGAAGGTGGCGCCGCCCGCCGCGCGGGCGCTCAGCACCGAGGTGCCCGTGCCGTCCACCCTGATGTCCTTGAAGTGGATGTTCTTGATGACGTACTGGTCCTTCACCCCCCAGTCCGAGACCAGCATGACCGCGTTGTACGTGCTGTCCAGGAAGTCGTTGCCGGTGACCCGGATATCGGCGCCGTCGATGCTCCGGTCCAGGGCGTAGACCCACAGCGCGCCGAGCCCGATCTTCCAGTTCAGCTCGAACGTGCCCGCGCGGACCGTGGTGTTCCGGGCGAGCTCCACCTTCCCGGCGAAGGGCTCGGCGCCGAAGCGGGAGCCGAGGTGCAGCGCGCTGCCCTCGCGGACCGGGTCGGCGACGAGGTTGTCGGAGACGGTGATGTCGCTGCCGCCGTAAACCGCGATGCCGTTGGCGAGGACCGGGGTCTGCACGGTGTTGTGGTCGAAGGTGTTGCGGGCGTTGGTGGTCTTCTCGGCCCACATGGCGAGGCCGTCGTCGCCCGAGTTGCGTACGAAGGTGTTCGTGACGCGCGAATCGGTCACGCCCGTGTGGAAGTTGATGGCGTCCGCGATCTGGTCCACGATCACGGTGTCGGAGACCTTCAGGTTCTTCATCGGGCCGTCGAACCACATGCCGACCTTGGTGTGGCTGATATGCAGGCCCGAGATGGTCGAATCGCTCATCGCGCCGCCGATCGCGTTGACCTGGTCGGTGTCGATGCGCTCGCGCACGTCGCCCTCGATGGCGAAGCCGGACAGATGCACGTTACGGCTGCCGCCCTCGGCCGCCGGCTTCCCGTAGAAGCCGACGCCGGTGTGCGTGGACCCGTCGGCGGCGGGCTCGTCGAGCGCCACCTCACGGCCCTTGATCGTCGTGTACCAGCTGCCGGCGCCGGTGATCGTGACGTCGTCCACGACGATGTGCCGGTCGACGCGGTACGTCCCCGGCGGGATGTACACCTTCAGATGGGTGCGCCGGGCGAAGGCGATCGCCTTCTCGATCGCCCCCGCCGCGTCACGCCGCCCGGTCGGATCGGCGCCGAACGCCAGGACGTTGGCGGCGAGGAGTTCGACGTGCGGCAGCCCGACGCGCTCGGAGTCCAGTAGGTCGATCGCCGTCCACGCGGCCCGGCTCCCGGCCGGCACGGTCAGCCGTACGGTGTCGCCCGCGCGGTACGTACGGCCGAGCAGGAGGCGCTGCTCGTCGTAGAAGTGGCTCGGCCGGAACGGCTTGTCCACGACCGGGGCGGGCGTCGTGTCGGCGGGGACGCAGCCGCACTCGGTGATCCACCAGTCGGGGTGGAGGAGCCCGGCGCCCGGGTCGTTGGAGAACGGGTACTGGTTGTACAGCCAGGAGTACTGCGAGGTCAGCGTCATCGTGGACCGCTTGGAGCCGTTCACCGAGACGTCCAGCGGCGCCGTGATCCCGCCGCCGCCCGGCGCGTCCGGGATGCTGTAGCGCACGGTGATCGCGTTGGCCGCCTCGGGCAGCGTGAACTCCACGTGCTGCCCGGGCGCCAGCTTGACCGCCTTGCGCCCCGACGCCTCGGACGGCAGCGTGTACGCGTCCCGGTCGGGGCCGATGACCGTGCCGTTCGTGGCCGCGTTCTCGGCCTCCTGCTCCGCGAACGCCACCTTGGCGCCCCGCCCCTGCACCAGCGCGGGGTCGAGCGCGGCGCGCGTGACGACCGGGGCCGGAGCGGCGGCGGGCCGGGGGCCGGCGAGCGCGGGCGCACCGGCCAGCACCCCGAACCCGACGGCGGCCGCGGTCACCGAGGCGACCGTGGACGCGTACAGCCCGGCCCGACGCGGTCTTCGCACCGCCGCCGCGACAGCGGCGATCTTCCGTGACATCGCATGCCCGTTTCTCTGAGGGAACGACGGAGCTCAACGGCCGTGCGCGCGTGGGGAGTCGCCGCCGTCATGAGTGAGCCGACAGTAGGGCGGACACCCACGCGCCCACAAGCTCCGTGCAGCCATTTTTCCGAGCAAGTGCAGAGCAAGTGCGTTGCGCTGTCATTTTTTTGCGCAAGAAGCGCAAGGTTCTGTCGGGCGCCCGAGCCTGTCCGGACCTTGTCCGTCCGATCACTGGTCTCACGGCCTACTGGCCGGTATACAGGCGAGGTTGGGTCCGCCGGGCACGAGCCGCCGAGCGGCCGGGTGGCTTCTGACGCCCCGTGCGCCCCGGTCGCCGCCGCCCGTCCGCGGACTGTCGGAATTTCTGGGGAGGGCATTGATGATGCATCGGACGCGTCCGGGCCGGGCCGTATCCAAGCGACGCACCGCCGTCGCACTGGCCGCGCTGAGCAGCTGCGCGCTCACCGCCGGCTTCACCGGCACGGCCTCGGCCGCGACAGGAGGGACGCACGGAACGCCCCGCACCTCCTACGTGGCGCTGGGCGACTCCTACACGTCCGGCCCCCTGATACCCACGCAGGTCGACGCCAACTGCGCCCGGTCCGACCACAACTACCCGTCGATCACCGCGCGCGAGCGCCACGTCGCCTCGTTCACCGACGTGAGCTGCGGCGGTGCGACGACCGCCGAGATGTGGCAGGCCCAGGGCACCAACGGACCGCAGCTGGACGCGGTGAAGAAGGACACGGACCTCGTGACCCTTCAGATCGGCGGCAACGACGTCGGCTTCGGCTCCATCATCGGCACCTGCGCCACCCTCAGCGCCAAGGACCTCGCCGGCAGCCCCTGCAAGCAGTACTACGGGGCCAAGGGGTACGACCAGTTGACGCTGAAGATCCTTGAGACGGCCCCCAAGGTCGCCCGCGTACTGCGGGAGGTGCACCGCAAGGCGCCCCACGCGCGCGTGGTCGTCGTCGGCTACCCGGACCTCCTTCCCGAGGACGGCACCGGCTGCTACCCGCAGGTCCCGTTCGCCGCGAAGGACTTCCCGTACCTGCGGGACACGGAGAAGCGCCTCAACCTGATGCTGCGCGCGGTGGCGCTGCTGAACCGGGCCGACTACGTGGACACCTACGGGCCGACGGTGGGCCACGACATGTGCAAGGCGCCCGCCGACCGGTGGATCGAGCCGCTGAGCCCGGCGGCGCCCGCCGCTCCGGCCCACCCCAACGCGAAGGGCGAGGAGGTCATGGCACAGGCCCTCCTGAAGACCCTCGGCAGGGGCGCCGGGCGCCACTGATCGCGGGCGCCCGCGCGGGCGCGCCCCCTACCCGGTCGGCCCCACCGGCAGCGTCAACTCCGAGTCCGCGTGCACCGTCACCCGTACGGGTACGAACTCCATCGCGTCGATCCGGGCCTCCCCCGTGCCCGGGTTCAGCGCGTAGCGCGGATGGGGCGCGGGGCCGAGCTGCCAGCGGATGCGGTGGCCCGGGGCGAAGCGGTGGGCGGCGGGGGTCATCGGGACCGTGACGTGGACCGGGTCCGTGCCCGTGGTGCGGACCCGGACCAGGCCGTCGCAGACGTTGACCGACCGGCCCTCCGGGTCCACGTCGCACAGCCGCACGAACACCTCGCCGTGCCCCGTGTCCGTGGCGGCGCTGATCCGGGCGGAGACCGGTCCGAGGACGGTCAGCGGTTCGGCCAGGGCGGGCCCGGTGAACGTGAGGACGTCCGCGCGCGCCTCCAGCGACGCGTTGTCCCGCGCCCCGGCGGTACGGGAGAGCAGCGCGCCGCCCAGCGTGGGCACCGGGTCGTCCGGGTCGTGGCGGAAGGCGGCGACGGGGGCGGTGTCCGTGGGGGCCTCGCGGGTGAGGTGGCCGTCGGCGGTCGGGTACCAGGAGGCCGTGGCCGCGACCGGAGGCCACGCGTCCAGGTCCCGGGCGCCCGCCCCCGCGCCGCCCACGTGCACACGTACCGGCGTCGGGCGCAGACCGGACGGGTCCTCGCACAGGTGGGCCCGGAGCCAGGCCAGGGATTCGGTGAACACCTCGGCCCAGCCCGCCTGGAGCGCGGAGGTGTGGGTCCACGGGCCGACGAGCAGGGCCGCCTCGCCGCCCGCCCGGCGCAGCCGGCCGTACTGCGCGAAGGTCTGGTCCACGAGGGCGTCGTGCCATCCGGTGACGAGGGCGGTGGGCACGGGGGCCCGGCCGGCCGCCCCTTCCGCCGCCCCGGCCAGGGACGCGCCCTCCCAGTACGGGTCGTCCGCGTCCGGGTGGGCCATCACCTCGTCCAGCCAGGGGATCTCACCGCCGAGCGCGTCCGCGTACGCCCCGCGCAGCGGACGCGCGGTGACGGCGGAGCGCAGCCGGCGCTGGAGGCGCAGGGTCGCCCGGACGAAGGCGCCCATACCCCGGTGCTGGTACGTCATGCCGGCGCCCACGGCGAGCGCGGTCTCCAGGTTGAGGACGCCGTCCGTGTGGAAGAGGGCGTACGGATCGTGCAGCCCCACCTGCACCACCATGGCCTTCAGCTCCGGCGGCGGATCGAGGGCCAGAGCCCACTGGACGTACCCGAGGTAGCTGGGGCCCACGGTGCCCAACCGCCCGTCGAACCATGGCTGTTCGCGCAGCCAGGCGACCGCCGCGAGGCCGTCGGCGGGCTCGTTGCGCCAGAGGTGGAAGTCGCCGCCCGAGCCTCCGGTGCCCCGGCAGCTCTGAAGGACGACATGGAAGCCCTGCTCGGCGAAGAGGACGCCGTACTGCGGGGACCACGGCACTCCCCGCCCGTACGGCGTACGGACCAGGAGGGTCGGGAAGTCGCCCTCGGCGCGCGGGAAGTAGTGGTCGGTGAGCAGAGGGCTGCCATCGGCGGCGGGAACCGTCAGGCCGCGCTCGACGCCCACCTGGTGGCGCGCGGCGGGCAGGCCGCGCCAGGAGGCGCGCATCAGCCGGGAGGCGAGCGGCGGCTTCGCGGACGACGGCGTCCATGCGGCCCGGGGGCGGGCGTCGTGCGTCGGTCGGGTCATCTTCGCCTCCATCGGTACGTCATGCGGCGGCGCGGGAGACCCGCGCTCTATTCTCGTACTAAGTACGAGAATACTGGATGCTTGGATGGCCTGTGGAGGCGACCCGGGTGAGAGAGGCTGAGCACGTGACCCGCACCGAAGGTGCCGGAGGCATCGATCCACGCGTTCTCTGGCGGGAAGAGGACCGGCCCCGGCGAGGCCGCAGACCCGCCTTCAGCCGCGAAACGATCACGGCCGCCGCCGTCGCCGTCGCGGACGCCGAGGGCATCGACGCGGTCACCATGCGGCGGGTCGCCGCGGAGGTGGGCGCCGGCGTCATGTCGCTGTACAGCTACGCCCCCGACAAGGAGACGCTGCTCGACCTGATGATCGACCACGTCTCCGGCGAGCTGCCGACGTCCGGCCCGCTCACCGGCGACTGGCGCGCGGACCTCAAGACCATCGGCCGCCACCAGCGCGCGAACATGCTCCGCCACCCCTGGCTGCCCACCGCCGTGCAGACCCGCCGCACCCTGGGCCCCCGCACGCTCGCCTTCGTGGAGCACGCGCTGACCGCCCTGCGGCCCAGCGGGCTCGACGGTGCGGCACGCCTAGAGGTCTTCGCCCAGCTCACCTCGTTCGTGGCGGCCCAGGTGGGCTACGAGGTCGGCCAGGCCCGGAGCGCCCAGAACCCCGGCCGCGCGGCCGCCGAGGCGCGGTACCTGGCGGAGGTCGCGGCGGACGGCGACCATCCGGAACTGGCGGAGGCCCTGGCGACGGCCGGCCGGCCCGTCACCCCGGACGCCATGTTCGACCGCTTCCTCACCCGCCTCGTGGACGGCCTCGACGCGGGCTGAGCTCCCACTCGTACACGTACGCGGACACACAACGACACCGGCCCCCGGGGACGAATCCCCGGGGGCCGGTGTCTTGGTACTGCTGGAACTACCGATCCGTCAGGATCAGAAGTCCATGTCACCGCCCGGCATGCCGCCCGGAGCGGCCGCGGCGGCCTTCTCCGGCTTGTCGGCGATGACGGCCTCGGTGGTGAGGAACAGCGCGGCGATCGACGCGGCGTTCTGCAGGGCGGAGCGCGTGACCTTCGCCGGGTCGAGAATGCCCTCGGCGATCATGTCGACGTACTCGCCGGTCGCGGCGTTGAGGCCGTGACCGATCGGCAGGTTGCGGACCTTCTCCACGACGACGCCACCCTCAAGACCACCGTTGACGGCGATCTGCTTCAGCGGGGCCTCAAGCGCGAGCTTGACGGCGTTGGCGCCGGTCGCCTCGTCGCCCGAGAGCTCCAGCTTCTCGAAGACGGCCGAAGCCTGGAGCAGAGCCACGCCACCACCGGCGACGATGCCCTCCTCGACGGCGGCCTTGGCGTTGCGCACCGCGTCCTCGATGCGGTGCTTGCGCTCCTTCAGCTCGACCTCGGTCGCGGCACCGGCCTTGATGACGGCCACGCCGCCGGCCAGCTTCGCCAGGCGCTCCTGGAGCTTCTCGCGGTCGTAGTCCGAGTCGGAGTTCTCGATCTCGGCACGGATCTGGTTGACGCGGCCCTGGACCTGGTCGCTGTCACCGGCGCCGTCGACGATGGTCGTCTCGTCCTTGGTGATGACGACCTTGCGGGCGCGGCCGAGCAGGTCCAGACCGGCGTTCTCCAGCTTGAGGCCGACCTCCTCGGAGATGACGGTGCCGCCCGTGAGGATGGCGATGTCACCGAGCATGGCCTTGCGGCGGTCGCCGAAGCCCGGGGCCTTGACGGCGACGGACTTGAAGGTGCCGCGGATCTTGTTGACCACCAGGGTCGACAGGGCCTCGCCCTCGACGTCCTCGGCGATGATCAGCAGCGGCTTGCCGGACTGCATGACCTTCTCCAGCAGCGGAAGGAGGTCCTTCACGTTGCTGACCTTGGAGTTCACGATCAGGATGTACGGGTCGTCCAGGGACGACTCCATGCGCTCCATGTCGGTGGCGAAGTACGCCGAGATGTAGCCCTTGTCGAAGCGCATACCCTCGGTGAGTTCCAGCTCCAGACCGAAGGTCTGGGACTCCTCGACGGTGATGACGCCTTCCTTGCCGACCTTGTCCATGGCCTCGGCGATGAGCTCGCCGATCTGGGTGTCGGCGGCGGAGATGGAGGCGGTCGAAGCGATCTGCTCCTTGGTCTCCACGTCCTTGGCCTGCTCCAGGAGGGCGGCGGAGACGGCCTCGACGGCCTTCTCGATGCCCCGCTTGAGAGCCATCGGGTTCGCACCCGCGGCCACGTTGCGCAGGCCCTCGCGGACGAGCGCCTGGGCGAGAACGGTGGCGGTGGTCGTACCGTCGCCGGCGACGTCGTCCGTCTTCTTGGCGACCTCCTTGACCAGCTCCGCACCGATCTTCTCGTACGGGTCCTCCAGCTCGATCTCCTTGGCGATGGAAACACCATCGTTGGTGATCGTGGGGGCGCCCCACTTCTTCTCGAGGACGACGTTGCGACCCTTGGGGCCAAGGGTGACCTTGACGGCGTCGGCGAGCTGGTTCATGCCGCGCTCGAGACCGCGCCGGGCCTCCTCGTCGAACGCGATGATCTTGGCCATGTGAAGTGGTCCTCCCGGACAGGGGTGGATTGCTCCGGACCGAGTGGCGCCCGCGACGGACGGCCTGCGTGCCCTGCGGTTCCTTCCCGCCTGGCCTGCGGGCCTCACCGGCCCGGTCCAAAATTCTGTCACTCTCACCTGGAGAGTGCTAAGCCCAATGATTAGCACTCGACCCCGTCGAGTGCAAGCGTCGCCTTCGGCATGTGGACAACCCCGGGGGCGCGCCCGGGCAGCGCGAAGGGTCCGTACCCCTATAGGTACGGACCCTTCGTACGTGCGTGGCGTCGCGGCCGACGTGCCGTGCCGGGCTCAGCCGACGGCGAGCTTGACCATGTCCGCCTGCGGCCCCTTCTGGCCCTGCGAGATCTCGAACTCGACCCGCTGACCTTCTTCGAGGGTGCGGTAACCGTCCATCTGGATCGCGCTGTAGTGGACGAATACATCCGCACCACCGTCGACCGCGATGAAGCCGTACCCCTTCTCCGCGTTGAACCACTTGACGGTGCCCTGAGCCATGCCCAACTCCCCTGTAACGTGTGTGCGCCGAAGCGCGTCGACCGCGGCTGAATGTATCTGCCCAACTGCCCTCTGCAACAGGTCAATTGGACGACAATTCTGCGCGGCACCGATCGCCCGAATATGAGGAATTCATGAGATTGCGGGGCAAGTCGGGCCCGGCAAAGGCGACTTAAGGCGCAAGAGGCGCAGGCACATTGGCTGCTTCTGATCGTGGCGCGGCGCATTCTCATATGCGAGGGGCACGGGCAGCGAAGGGGACTTCCCACACTCTACCCCGCTCAACCATGCAGAATTGCCCCCTCCGCTTCTCTCGCGGAGGGGGCAATTACGGTGACGCTACGGAGTCTTGGGCGAAGCCTCGGGCTCAGCAGCCGCCGGCCACTGCGGGGATGATCGAGACGCCGGCACCGTCCGGGGTGACCGCGTCGAGGCCGCCTTCAAAGCGCACGTCGTCGTCGTTGACGTACACGTTGACGAAGCGGCGCAGCTTGCCCTGGTCGTCCAGCACGCGGGCGGCGATGCCCGGGTGGTCCTTCTCCAGCGAGGCGATGACCTCGGAGAGGGTCGCGCCCTCGGCCGGAACCTCGGCCTGGCCGCCGGTGTAGGTGCGGAGGATGGTGGGAATGCGGACCTTGACGCTCATGGCGGTGCCTTCCTGAAGTCTCGGGTGGTCAGCTGGTGGCGAGTCCGGCGGCGCGGAAGGCGTCGAGGCTCGGGCGGATCGTGGCGGTCGCCTGCGAGGTGTCGGCCACCGCGTCCAGCGTCTTGAGGCCGTCACCCGTGTTCAGGACGACGGTGGTGAGCGCCGGGTCGAGCAGGCCGGCGTCGATCAGCTTCTTCGTCACGCCGACCGTCACCCCGCCCGCCGTCTCGGCGAAGATGCCCTCGGTGCGGGCCAGCAGCTTGATCGCGTCCACGACCTGCTCGTCGTTGACGTCCTCGACGGCACCGCCGGTGCGGCGGGCGATGTCCAGGACGTACGGGCCGTCGGCCGGGTTGCCGATCGCGAGGGACTTGGCGATCGTGTTCGGCTTCTGCGGGCGGACCACGTCGTGACCGGCCTTGAAGGCGGTGGAGACCGGGGAGCAGCCCTCGGCCTGGGCACCGAAGATCTTGTACGGCTTGTCCTCGACCAGGCCGAGCTTGATCAGCTCCTGGAGGCCCTTGTCGATCTTCGTGAGCTGCGAGCCGGACGCGATCGGGATGACGATCTGGTCGGGCAGCTGCCAGCCGAGCTGCTCGCAGATCTCGTACGCGAGCGTCTTGGAACCCTCGCCGTAGTACGGACGCAGGTTCACGTTGACGAACCCCCAGCCCTCGCCGAGCGGGTCGCCGATGAGCTCGGAGCAGAAGCGGTTGACGTCGTCGTAATTGCCCTCGATGCCGACCAGCTCACCGCCGTACACCGCGGCCATGACGACCTTGCCCTGCTCCAGGTCGTGCGGGATGAACACGCAGGAGCGCAGGCCCGCCCGCGAGGCGGCGGCGCCGACCGCACCGGCGAGGTTGCCGGTCGAGGAGCAGGAGAGCGTGGTGAAACCGAAGGCGCGGGCGGCCTCGACGGCGATGGCCACGACGCGGTCCTTGAAGGAGTGCGTCGGGTTGCCGGAGTCGTCCTTCACGTACAGGCCGCCGGTCACACCCAGCTCGCGGGCGAGGTTGTCGGCCTTGACCAGCTTGGTGAAGCCGGGGTTGAGATTGGGCTTGTCGGCCACATCGGCGGGCACCGGCAGCAGCGGCGCGTAGCGCCAGATGTTGTTCGGGCCGGCCTCGATGCGCTTCTTCAGCTCGTCGGAGGAGCCGCTCGGCAGGTCGTA
Organism: Streptomyces sp. NPDC097595; assembly: GCF_044761525.1. NCBI lineage: Bacteria > Bacillati > Actinomycetota > Actinomycetes > Kitasatosporales > Streptomycetaceae > Streptomyces > Streptomyces sp. NPDC097595. Next base: position 150,285 of record NZ_JBIWCN010000010.1, read on the forward strand.
CGCCACTTCGAGCGGCCCGAAACAGGACGCGCAGGCGAAAATGGGACCGAGTGCGAACCGCTCACCGCATTCGCGACAGGAAAGAGCCGCGGCGGGACCGAGGTCCACGGAAGATTCGGTGTTTGCTGCAATGGTTTCAACAGCCATGATGGCGAGGCCCTTTCTCCTCATCTTCCTCACGGCGCGTTTCGCCGCGAGACGGAATTGGCACCTTCCCCACCTGACCTCGCGGTCGGCAGGAGGGTTGCCGGGACTTCAACGGGCCGTTCCCTCTGTCCCTCTGGATGAGCGCTGTGGCAACGGATCATGGATCCGCGCATTTGTCGGCGGACCGACCCCGGCATGCGATAGCCGTCCGCGTTGTTCAAGACTGTAACCGAAGGACCGGACGGGTGAGATAGCCGTCCGTACCGCGAGATGGATCACAGAGCCGCCCCGGATGCCCGGACCGGGGAGGAATTGGGCCCCTGCGAAGCAGGGCAGGAAACGGCCTTCACACCAGAACGAAAGACGCCCACATGATCGGGTACGCTGGCCAGCGTGCGGTGCGAGAACCAAGCTCCGCACGCGTGCTGATCGAGAACCAAGACGGCACACTCACCACCAAGCTTTGCCGTACCAAACCGGGCAGGTTTCGTCCCGGCTGGCGTTGATCGTGGAAGACCTGCCGGGTCGCTGACCCGCAGGCGGCGTGAGCCAGGAATCCCCCTGCGTCAGCTGGGGGAGGATTCAAATACAGGGAGTATCGACCGTGCTCGAAGAGGTCGAAAGCTGGCTGACCAGGCGTTCCTGGTCGGCCGCCGACCATCCGCCGGAGAGCGTGCGGGCCGCCGCCGGCGGTACGGGCGTGAGCGTCGTTCTACCGGCACTCAACGAGGCCGCGACCGTCGGCGACATCGTCGCCACGATCCGGCACGAGCTGATGGAGCGCATTCCGTTGGTCGACGAGCTGGTCGTGATCGACTCGGGCTCCACGGACGCCACCGCCGAGGTCGCCCGCCGCGCGGGCGCCCGGGTGGTCCACCGCGACGTGATCCTGCCCCGCCTCCCGGCCGTCCCCGGCAAGGGCGAGGTGCTGTGGCGGTCGCTCCTGGTGACCAGCGGCGACATCCTGTGCTTCATCGACGCGGACCTGAAGGACTTCTCGGCCGACTTCGTCTCCGGCATCGTCGGCCCGCTGCTCGCCCACCCCGAGGTGCAGTTCGTCAAGGCGATGTACGACCGCCCGCTCGGCGAGGCGGCCGGCCAGGGCGGCCGCGTCACCGAGCTGGTGGCCCGGCCCCTGCTGAACCTGCACTGGCCGCTCCTCGCGGGCTTCGTCCAGCCGCTCGGCGGCGAGTACGCCGTACGCCGCTCGCTCCTGGAGCGGCTGCCGTTCCCGGTCGGCTACGGGGTCGAGCTCGGCCTGCTCGTGGACGCGCTGCACACCGTGGGCCTCGACGCCCTCGCCCAGGTGGACGTCGGCGTCCGCGTCCACCGCCACCAGGACGGCCGGGCGCTCGGCCGGATGGCCGCCGCGATCTACCGCACCGCGCAGGTGCGGCTCTCCCGGGGCCATCTGGTGCGCCCCTCGCTGACCCAGTACGAACGCGGACCGGACGGGTTCGTTCCCCGCACGTACCCCGTCGACACGCAGGAGAGGCCGCCCATGTGCGAGATCGAGGAGTACGTGGCACGCCGCGCGGCCTGATCACGACCCCACGCCGTCCGGCTTCGTACGTTTGGACGGATCAGGTTCGGGCTAGATTCCGGCCATGGTCTCCGAGCACGCCCCCCAGCCCGCTGCCCAGGTCCTCGTCGCCTCCAACCGCGGCCCCGTCACGTACGCCGTGGGCGACGACGGCACCCTCGAAGCGAAACGGGGCGGGGGCGGACTCGTCTCCGGCCTCAGCGCCGTGGACGACAAGATGTGGGTCTGCGCCGCCCTCGGCGACGGCGACCGCGAGGCGGTGCGGCGGGGGGTCGGCGAGCCGGGTGTCCGGATGCTCGACATCGACGCCGCGGTGCACGCCGACGCGTACAACGGCATCGCCAACTCCGTGCTGTGGTTCGTCCACCACATGCTGTACCAGACGCCCGTCGAGCCCGTCTTCGACGCGGAGTTCCGCAGGCAGTGGGCCTCCTTCGAGACGTACAACCGGGCCTTCGCCGAGGCGCTGGCCGAGGAGGCGGGCGAGGGCGCGGCCGTCCTCGTGCAGGACTACCACCTCTCGCTGGTCCCCGGCATGCTCCGCGAGCTCCGCCCCGATCTGCGGATCGGCCACTTCTCGCACACCCCGTGGGCGCCCGTCGACTACTTCCGGCTGCTCCCCGACGACATCGCCGAACAGCTGCTGCGCGGCATCCTCGGCGCCGACCGCGCCGCCTTCCTGACCCGCCGCTGGGCGGACGCCTTCATCGGCTGCTGTACGGAGATCCTGGGCGGCACCGGCCGCACCCGCATCGGCGTCCACGGCCTGGGCGCCGACGCCGGATTCCTGCGCGGCCGCGCGCACGAGGCGGACGTGGACGAGCGGATGGCGGCCCTGCGCGAGCAGATCGGGCCCGACCGGAAGACCGTCGTCCGGGTCGACCGGACGGAGCTGTCCAAGAACATCGTCCGGGGCCTCCACGCCTACCGCACGCTGCTGGACGAGCGCCCCGAGTGGCGCGAACGCGTCGTGCACGTCGCCTTCGCCTACCCCTCGCGCCAGGACCTCGCGGTCTACCGGGAGTACACCGCGGAGGTCCAGCGGGTCGCCGACGCGATCAACAAGACGTACGGCACGGACGGCTGGACCCCGGTCGTCCTGCACGTCAAGGACGACTTCGCCCGCTCGCTCGCCGCGTACCGGCTGGCCGACGTCGCCCTCGTCAACCCGATCCGGGACGGCATGAACCTGGTCGCCAAGGAGGTCCCGGTCGTCTCCGACGAGGGCTGCGCGCTGGTCCTGTCGCGGGAGGCCGGTGCGTACGAGGAGCTGGGCGAGCACGCCTTCACGGTCAACCCGTACGACGTCTCGGCCACGGCCGACGCGCTGCACGAGGCGCTGACGCTCCCGGACGACGTGCGGGCCGCGCGCACGGAGCGCCTGGCCGAGGCGGCGACCGCGCTGCCGCCGCAGCAGTGGTTCCTGGACCAGCTGGACGCGCTGCGGCGCGATTAGGACGGGGCCTGGGCGATCCGGGCGGCGAGGTCCCGCAGGTACGCGACGACCTCGCCGGGCCCGGACAGGGCCAGGTCGGCGCGGGCGGCGAGCTCCGGCACCTCGGCGCTGCCGCTGCAGACGAGCAGCCCCGGGACGGCGTCCTCGTCCTGTGTCCGGAGCTTCTCCACGGCCGCGTACGCGGCGAGGTCGCCCAGGTCGTCGCCCGCGTACAGCACGGACGTCGCGCCGATCTCGCGCACGTACTCGGTGAGCGCGACACCCTTGTCCATGCCCGGCGGGCGCAACTCCAGGACCAGCCGCCCCGGTTCCACGATCAGCCCGTGGCGCGCGGCCAGCTCGCCGAGGGGCCCGCGCAGCGCGTCGAACGCGGCCTGCGGGTCGGCTGCGCGGCGGGTGTGCACGGCGAGGGCGTGGCCCTTGTCCTCGATCCAGGTCTCGTACTCCCCCAATACGCCGGGGAGTTCGGCGCGCACGGCCGCGACACCCGGGTGTGGGTCGGGGGCGTGCACGGCCCCGGTCACGGCGTCCCAGCGCTCGGCCCCGTAGTGCCCGAGCACGACGAGGTGGTCGAGCCCTTCCACTCCGGCGACCCCGGCAAACCGCACGGCGACGTCGGCGGGGCGCCCGGTGATCACGGCCACGGCCGCGACCTTCGGCGCGAGGGCGGCGAGCGCCGCCACGGCACCGGGGTGCGCCCGGGCCTGCTCCGGGTCCGGCACGATGTCCGCCAGCGTCCCGTCGAAGTCGAGCGCGACGAGGGCCTCGGCCGGCCGGGCGAGGATGGCGTCGAGTCCGGCACGGCCTGCGGTTGTCTGTGGGCTGCCCATGCGCCTGAGCGTATCCCCGCACCCCCTCGTCACGGGGGCGCTGCCCCCGTACCCCCGCTGCTCAATCGCCGCAGGGGCTTGATTTTCGCCTCCGCCGCCGCACATCTGCGGCGACGAGGGGCAAAAATCAGCCCCGCCGGCGCTTGAGGCGCGGGGCCCGGGGCGGCGCCCCGAAACCCACCCCGGCGCAAAACCAAGCCCCGCCGGCGCTTGAGGCGCGGGGCCCGGGGCGGAGCCCCGCAATCCAGCCCCTGCGGCGTTTGAGCAGCGGGGTCCGGGGCAGAGCCCCGGTTTCGGGAAGGGGCGGGGTGGGGAACAGGCCCGCCGCAGGCGCTGCGCTACCGCCGCCCCCGCCTGGCATCCCGGACGCGCCGAAGGCGGTTCACCGTCACCGGGTCCTCCTCGAGCGCCCGCCGGTCATCCAGCAACGCGTTCAGCAGCTGGTAATACCGCGTAGGCGACAACCCGAGCCGCTCCCGGATCGCCCGCTCCTTCACCCCCGCCCCCGCCCACGACTGCCGCTCCACCGCAAGCACCGCCCGATCGCGATCGGACAGCGGCGCGGACTCGGCAGGGCCGTTCGGGGGGTGGGCGGTCATATCAGCCAATATATGGCGCGCCCCGCCAACACGGAACGCGGAGGCTACTCCGCCGCCTCCGCCTGCGACGCATCCCGCGCGATCCGCTCCAGCACGCTCTGCGGGCTCGACCCCGGCTCCACCGCCTTGCCGATGTTCTCCTTGATCGACTCGCTCGCCGCCGCCCAGGACGTCTTGCCGAACGGGTAGAACTCCGACTCCGGCAGCGCCGCCAGGAACTGGTGCAGCGGCTTGTACTTCGCGTCGTCCTCCATCGCCGCCGACGCGCTGTTCGTGGGCGGCAGCAGGTCGTACATGTCGGCGAACTCGATCACGTTCTTGTCGGTGAACAGGTAGTCGAAGAACTTGCCGATCTCGACCCGGTGATCGTTCTGCTTGAAGCCCATGATCCAGTCGGCGACACCCATCGACCCCTCGGTGGGACCGTTCTCTCCGGGCAGCGGGACCATGCCGACCTGGACGCCCTGCTTCTGGGCCTCCTCCATCAGCGTGGGGTGGCCGTTGAGCATGCCGACCTTCCCCTTCGAGAACTCCTCGAACGCCTTGGCACGGTTCAGCTTGCCGGGGGCGACGGGACCGACGAGGCCCTTGTCCACGAGGTGCGCCTTCAGCCAGTCGAACGTCTTGACGTTCCCCTCGGAGGCGATGTCGTACGAGCCGACCTCATCGGTGTAGCCGCCGCCCCCGCTGAGCATCCACATCAGGGTCTCGGCCTGGGACTCCTCCGGCCCGAGCGGCAGCGCGAAGGGGTAGGACACCCCGCGCTGCTTGAGCGCGGCGGCGTCGGAGGCTATGTCGCTCCAGGTCTTGGGGGCGTCGAGGCCGGCCTGCGAGAAGAGCTTCTTGTTGTAGAAGAGCAGCCGGGTGGAGGCGACGAACGGCAGCCCGTACTGAATGCGGTTGACCTGCCCCGCGTCGATCAGCTTCGGCAGGAAGTTGGCCTGGGTGGGGATGCTCAGCATCTCGTCGGCGGAGTAGAGCTTCCCGGCCTTCGCATAGTCGGCGTAGGCGCCGATCTGCGCGATGTCGGGGGCCTTGCCGTCCTTGACCATCTTGGCGACCTCGCGGTCGATGTCGGTCCAGGGCAGGACGGTCACGTCGACCTTGATGCCGGGGTGGGACGACTCGAAGCCGCGGGCGACGTCGTCCCAGTACTTGTCGGACTTGTTCGCCGCGCTCGTGCCGTAGTCGGCCGCCACCAGCTTCAGTGTCACATCGCCGGAGCCGCCGCTCGTGCCGCAGCCCGACAGCGTCGCCGTCATCCCCAGTACGGCGACAGCCGCCGTCAGTCCCAAGTAACGCCGCTGCACAGCTCAGTCCGTCCTCGTCGATTGCCCTGCCCTCGGCTCCCGCATCCGCGCGGAGCACTCCGGGTGAGCTGCGATTTTCCCCGCCACCGGCATAGAGGTCTACACCACGGAGGTATCGCTTCCACAACGCAGCAGCATTGCACGGGGCCCTCGGCGGCTGCTAAGTAGGTCTCGACGCACGGGCCTTATTGGTCCAGACCTTTAACCGACGGTACGTCAGTTCTCGTACCGGTCCGCCCCGTCGCCCCGACCGCGCCCAGCCGCAAGGAGCCGCTCCGCATGTCGCGTACCGCATCTGAGATTGCCACCCAGCCCAGCTGCTGGCGGCGTGCCGCACAGGCGGGCGCGGAGTTCGAGGGGCTGCCGAAGCCGGGCGAGCGCGTCGCCGTCACGGGCTGCGGCACCTCGTGGTTCATGGCCATCGCGTACGCCGCCCTGCGGGAGGCCTCGGGACAGGGCGAGACGGACGCGTACGCCTCCTCGGAATTCCCGGCGGGGCGGCCGTACGACCGGGTCGTCGCGATCACCCGCTCCGGTACGACGAGCGAGGTGCTGGCGCTCCTCGGCGAGCTGCGCGGGCGGATCCCCACCGTCGCGCTGACCGGCGACCCGAAGACGCCCGTCATGGAGGCCGCCGACGCGGTCGCGGTGCTGGACTGGGCGGACGAGGAGTCCGTGGTCCAGACCCGGTTCGCGACGACCGCCCTCGCCTTCCTGCGGGCGGGCCTGGAGGCGGCCGGTCCGCTTCCGGCCGGCGTGAAGACCGTGGCCGAGGCGGCGGTCGACGCGGAGCTGGCGGTGACCGAGCCGCTGGCCGAGGCGGTGGTCGCGGCCGAGCAGTGGACGTTCCTGGGGCGCGGCTGGACCTACGGGCTCGCCCAGGAGGCCGGGCTGAAGATGCGCGAGGCGGCGGGCGCCTGGACCGAGTCGTACCCGGCGATGGAGTACCGCCACGGCCCGATCGCGATCACCGGTCCGAACCGGGTGGCCTGGGTCTTCGGCGCTCTGCCCGAGGGGCTGGCCGGCGAGGTCGCGGCGGTCGGCGGGACGCTCGTCGCCCACCGGACGGCGGACCCGATGGCCGACCTCATCCGCGCACAGCGGCTCGCGGTGGTCCTGGCCGAGTCGAAGGGGTACGACCCCGACCACCCGCGCAACCTCTCGCGCAGCGTGATCCTGCCGGAGTAGGGCCCGCACGGAAGGGGAACGGGCCCGGTATCGGGCAGGCGCCGGGCCCTTCCCGGGCGGCCTTCTCGACAAACCGGGCCCTTCCCCGTAACCGGTACCGGGATTTTGTATGGATGCGCAACAAACAGCACTAGTGGACTAGACCTTTTGGGGTCGCTCGGGCGAAACTGTTCCACGTGAAACACGTCATCGCCCTCGATGTGGGCGGCACCGGGATGAAGGCCGCACTGGTCGGGGCCGACGGCGCCCTGCTCCACGAGGCACGGCGCGCGACCGGCAGAGAGCGCGGACCCGACGCCGTCGTGGAGTCGATCCTCGCCTTCGCCGCCGACCTGCGCGCGTACGGCGAGGAGCACTTCGGCGAGAGCGCCCTCGCGGCCGGTGTCGCCGTGCCCGGCATCGTGGACGCGGAGAAGGGCATCGCCGTCTACGCGGCGAACCTGGGCTGGCGCGACGTACCCATGCGGCAGCTGCTCGGCGAGCGGCTCGGCGGTGTGCCCGTGGCGCTCGGCCACGACGTCCGCACCGGCGGGCTCGCCGAGGGCCGGATCGGCGCGGGCCAGGGCGCCGACCGCTTCCTCTTCATCCCGCTCGGCACCGGGATCGCCGGAGCCATCGGCATCGCCGGCGCGATCGAGGAGGGCGCCCACGGCTACGCGGGCGAGATCGGCCACATCGTGATCCGGCCGGACGGCCCGGACTGCGGCTGCGGCCAGCGCGGCTGCCTGGAGACCCTGGCCTCCGCCTCCGCCGTCAGCCGCGCCTGGGCGGCCGCGTCCGGCGACCCGAAGGCGGACGCCGCCGACTGCGCCAAGGCCGTCGAGTCCGGCGACCCGAAGGCCGTCGAGGTCTGGCAGAACGCCGTCGACGCGCTCGCCGCCGGACTCGTCACCGCGCTCACCCTGCTGGACCCGCGCACGCTCATCATCGGTGGCGGGCTCGCCGAGGCCGGGGAAACCTTGTTCACACCACTCCGTGCGGCCGTCGAGGAACGCGTCACGTTCCAGAAGCTGCCCCACATCGTTCCGGCGGCCCTCGGGGACACCGCCGGATGCCTGGGCGCAGGGCTGCTCGCCTGGGATCTACTCTCCACGGAGGTATCCGCCTGATGGCCGGACGCGCAGACAGCACCGTTCTCGCAGGGGCCCGGGTGGTACTGCCCACCGGCACCGTCGAGAACGGCCGGGTGACCGTCGAAGGCACCCGCATCTCCGGCACCCAGGCCGAGAACGCCCCGGTCCTGGACCTCTCCGGCCACTGGATCGTCCCCGGCTTCGTGGACATGCACATCCACGGCGGCGGCGGCGCGTCCTTCACCTCCGGCACCGTGGACGAGGTCCTCACCGGCGTCCGCACCCACCGCGAGCACGGCACCACCACGCTCGTCGCCTCCACGGTCACCGGCGAGATGGACTTCCTCGCCGAGCGCGCCGGCATCCTCTCGGAACTGGTCGAACAGGGCGACCTGGCCGGCATCCACTTCGAGGGCCCCTTCATCTCCCCCTGCCGCAAGGGCGCCCACAGCGAGGCCCTGCTGCGCCACCCGGACCCGGCCGAGGTCCGCAAGCTGATGGACGCGGCGCGCGGCACCGCCAAGATGTTCACCCTCGCCACGGAGCTGCCCGGCGGCATCGAGTCCGTACGGCTGCTCGCCGAGCACGGCGTCATCGCGGCCATCGGCCACACCGACGCCACGTACGAGCAGACCGTCGAGGCGATCGACGCGGGCGCCACCGTCGCCACGCACCTCTACAACGCGATGCCGGCCATCGGCCACCGCGCACCCGGCCCGATCGCCGCCCTCCTGGAGGACGAGCGGGTCACCGTCGAGCTGATCAACGACGGCACGCACCTGCACCCGGCCGCGCTCGAACTGGCCTACCACCACGCGGGCGCCGACCGTGTCGCCCTCATCACCGACGCCATGGACGCGGCCGGCTTCGGCGACGGCCGCTACCAGCTCGGCCCGCTCGCCGTGAACGTCGAGAACGGCGTCGCCCGGCTGGTCGAGGGCAACTCCATCGCGGGCTCCACCCTCACCCTGGACACCGCCTTCCACCGCGCCGTGACCATCGACCGCATCCCGGTCGAGGACGTGGTCACGTCCATCTCCGCCAACCCGGCGCGGCTCCTCGGCGTGTACGACAAGGTCGGCTCGCTGGAGCCCGGCAAGGACGCCGACCTGGTCGTTCTGGACGAGGAGTTCCGCCTCAAGGGCGTCATGCGCAAGGGCGAGTGGATCGTCCGCCCCGAGACCGCGACGAGCTGACTCCCACGTAACGAAGAGACGGCGGTTGGCCCCGAGGTCTGGGCCGACCGCCCCCTCTTTGGCATGATCGCCTGGGAAACCAGCACGGAAAGCGCGTTCCGGCAAGGAATCAGCGCGCAGCACGGAACGAACGCGAAGGGGCGGCCGCGGTGATCCTCACGGTCACGCTGAACACGGCACTCGACCTGACCTACTCCGTCCCCGCCCTCGTGCCGCACTCCAGCCACCGGGTCACCGACCTCTCCGAGCGCCCCGGCGGCAAGGGCCTCAACGTCGCCCGCGTCCTCACCGCCCTCGGTCACGACACCGTCGTCACCGGCTTCGCCGGCGGGGCCACCGGGACCGTCCTGCGCGACCTGCTCGCCGCGCTCCCCCGGCAGAAGGCCACCCTGACCGACGCGCTCGTCCCCGTCTCCGGCGACACCCGCCGCACCCTCGCCGTGGCCGACGCGGCCACCGGCGACACCACCCAGTTCAACGAGGCGGGACCGCACGTCACCGCCGACGAGTGGGCCGTCTTCCTCGACGCGTACGCCGGACTGCTGAAGACCGCCGACGCCGTCGCCCTGTGCGGCAGCCTCCCGCCCGGCATCCACGTCGGCGCGTACGGCGAACTCGTCCGGCTCGCCCGCACCGCCGGCGTCCCCGTCCTCCTGGACACCAGCGGCGAACCGCTGCGCCGGGGCATCGCCGCCCGCCCCGACCTGATCAAGCCGAACGCCGACGAGCTCGCCCAGCTCACCGGCTCCCGCGAGCCCCTGCGCGCCACCCGCGACGCCCGCCGCCGGGGCGCCCACGGCGTCATCGCCTCGCTCGGCCCGGACGGCATGCTCGCCGTCACCCCGGACGGCGTCTGGCGGGCCTCGCCGCCCGCGCCCGTCAAGGGCAACCCGACCGGAGCGGGCGACTCCGCCGTGGCCGGGCTGCTCTCCGGGCTCGTGGAGTCCCTGAGCTGGCCGGACCGGCTGCGCCGGGCGGTGGCACTGTCGACGGCGACCGTGCTGGCCCCCACCGCGGGCGACTTCGACCGCACGGCGTACGAGGAGCTGCTGCCGCGCGTCGCCATCGAGGAACACGCAGCGGGGGCGGCCTGAGCGCCGAGCCCCGCCCCGCACACCGGGCCCGCCCGCCGGGCCCGGAGAAACAACAGAGGTCAGCAATGCCGCTCGTCAGCACCGGTGAACTCGTCTCGGCCGCCCAGGCCCAGGGACGCGGGATCGCCGCCTTCAACGTCATCACCCTGGAACACGCGGAGGCCATCGCCACCGGCGCCGAACGCGCCGGCGCGCCCGCCATCCTCCAGATCTCCGAGAACGCCGTGAAGTTCCACGGCGGCCGGCTCACCGCCGTCGCCGCGGCCGCCGCCGCCGTCGCCCGGACCTCCTCCGCGCCGCTCGCCCTGCACCTCGACCACGTCGAGTCCGTGGACCTGCTCCACCAGGCCCACGACGAGGGCTTCGGCTCCGTGATGTTCGACGCGTCCAAGCTCACCTACGAGGACAACGTCCGGGCCACCGCCGAGGCCGTCGCCTGGGGTCACAAGCGCGGCATCTGGATCGAGGCCGAGCTCGGCAAGGTCGGCGGCAAGGAGGGCGAGGCCCCGCTCGACGCCCACGCCCCCGGCGTCCGCACCGACCCGGACGAGGCCGCCGCGTACGTCGCCGCGACCGGCGTGGACGCCCTCGCCGTCGCGGTCGGCTCCTCGCACGCCATGACCGAGCGCACCGCCGCCCTCGACCACGAGCTGATCGGCCGGCTCCGCGCCGCCGTCCCCGTCCCGCTCGTCCTGCACGGCTCCAGCGGCGTCCCGGACGACGAGATCCGCCAGGCCGTCGCCGCCTCCGGCATGGTCAAGATCAACGTCGGCACCGCCCTGAACACCGCGTTCACCGGCGCCGTCCGCGCCCACCTGGCCGAGAACACCACGGGCGTCGACCCCCGCAAGTACATCGCCCCCGGCCGCGAGGCCATGGCCGCCACAGTGGCCGGCTTCCTCGCCCTGATGGGCTGAGCGCACCGGGAAACGCGCTGGCCCCCTCGCCCGGAGGCGAGGGGGCCGGTAAGTCGTACGCCGTACGGTCAGCGGGTCTGGTGACCTGCCTTCAGCGACAGCTGGTCCAGGTTGGCGTCGCACTGATCGCCCTCGTTGCACGAGATCATCAGCGTGTTCTGGCCCTTGACGAGATTGACGTACGCGTACGTCGTGGTCCAGCCCTTCTCCAGATCGCCCTCGGGGGCGTTGGCGAAGTTCTTCATGTTGATGTCGCGCGGGTCCTCGGAGTTGACCGTGAGCGAGGTCTTGGCGTCCTTGCCCGGCACGCCGTACGTCACGAACAGCGTGTACTCGCCGTCCTCCGGCACGTCCACCGTCCAGGTCGCGGAACGGCCCACCTCGTTGAGGTTGATGTACTGCCCGTTCGCGCTCTTGGCGCCCTTCACGGAGTTGTCGAGCTGCGCCGTGCCGCCCAGATGCAGCGAGGCCGCGTCCTGCTTCGGGAGCTCCGCCGGGGCCGAGGCGGACGGGGACGTCTCCGGTGTGGGGGACTCCTCGACCTCCGAGCCGGGCTCCTGCGAGGAGTTCGCCTCGGCCTTCTTGTCCTTGTCGCCGTCGCCCGTCATCAGCGCCGCGCCGATGCCGACGAGCACCACCGCGACGACCGCGACCGCCGCGATCAGCAGGCCCTTGGTGTTCGGGCCGCCCTTGCCGGAACCGCCGCCGCGACCGCCCTGCTGCGGCACCTGCGTGGTGGCCGCGCCGCCGGGATACGTCTCCGGAGCGGCGTACTGCGGGCTGGGCTGACCGTACTGGCCCTGGGGCGGCGCCTGCGGCGGGTAGCCGTACCCCTGCTGCGGCGGCCCCTGCTGCCCGTACTGGCGCTCGCCGACGGTCCGCACCTGGTTGTACGAGGTCCGGGGCACACCCGGCTGGGCGGCGGGACCCGGGTAGCCGTAGCCGCCCTGCCCCGGCGGCTGCGCACCGGCCGCCTGCCCGTCCGCGTAGAGGTAGCCGAACGGATCGTCGTCCTCGGGTGTGCTCGCGCCGTTGTTCCCGGCCATCCCTGGGTCACTCCTCACCATGTCGTCAGCCGTCGCCGAATAGCGCCGGCCGTCGCCGACCGGCCGAGCCTACCTCGGATGGCCGATGTCAAGAATTGACGAGGACCTCGACGGGAACCCGGACGGGGACGCGCGGAAGAACGTCAGCCGGCTCTGCGGTGAACCTTCGACCGCGACCGCTTCTCCACGTACATCCGCTGGTCGGCGGAGCGCAGCACCTCTTCCGCGGTCATCCCGCAGGCCGCCCAGCCGATGCCGAAACTCGCCCCCACTCGCACCGCGCGCCCATCGACCCGAATGGGCGGAATGATGGCATTTCGCAGGCGAACGGCCAGGTCAGCGGCGTCCGCCGCGCCCAGGCCGTCCGCGAGGACGACGAATTCGTCACCCCCGAGCCGGGCGACGGTGTCCCCGTCCCGGACGCAGGTGGTCAGCCGGCGGGCCACCTCGATGAGCACCGCGTCACCGGTGTGGTGCCCGAAGCGGTCGTTGATCGACTTGAAGCCGTCCAGGTCGCAGAAGAGGACCGCGAGTCCCTTCGCCCCGTCGTCCCGCGATGTGTCCGGCGCCACGGCGTGCACATGGTGGTCGAAGGGGTGCGCACCCGGACCGCCGACCGGGTAGTGCCCCCGCGTCTCGTCCACGTCCCCGTACGCCGCGTCCACCGCCTCCACGTCCGTCGTCGCCGCCGCGTCCGGGCGGGCGCACAGCCGGGCGCCGAGCCGGGTCCGCAGCTCCGCGCTGTTGGGCAGCCCGGTGAGCGCGTCGTGCGAGGCGCGGTGCGCGAGGTTCAGCTCATGGCGCTTGCGCTCCTCGATGTCCTCCACGTGCGTCAGCAGGAAGCGCGGCCCGTCCGCCGTGTCCGCGACGACGGAGTTCCGCAGCGACACCCACAGATAGGAGCCGTCCCGCCGGCCCAGCCGCAGCTCGGCCCGGCCGCCCTCGGCGGAGGTACGGAGCAGGGTGCCGATGTCCTCGGGGTGGACCAGATCGGCGAAGGAGTAGCGGCGCAGCACCGACGCGGGGCGGCCGAGCAGCCGGCACAGCGCGTCGTTGGTCCGCAGCAGCCGCCCCTGCTGGTCGCCGCCCAGCTCGGCGATCGCCATGCCGCTGGGGGCGTACTCGAATGCCTGGCGGAAGGATTCCTCACTGGCCCGGAGCGCCTGCTGCTCGCGCTCCAGCCGGACCAGGGCCCGCTGCATGTTGGCCCGGAGCCTGGCGTTGCTGATCGCGATGGCGGACTGCGAGGCGTACATATGGAGCGCCTCGCGGCCCCAGGCGCCCGGGCGGCGTCCGTTGCGCGGCCGGTCGACGGATATGACGCCGAGGAGGTCCGCGCCGCCGCCGGACGCGTACATCGGGGCGTACAGCCGGTCCTGGGGGTGCCACTCGTCCTCGAAGCGGGGCTCCGGGCCCTCCGTGTGCCACTGCGGCACGTCGTCGTCGAGGAGGACCCAGCCCTCGGTGTGCGGTATGAACCGGAGCCCGTCCCACGCCTCGCCCATGAGCAGCCTGCGCTCCCAGGAGGCGCGGGAGCCGACCCGGCCGGTGATCAGGGCCTCGGCGGCGTGGTTCCCGGCGAGGGCGGCGACGACGAGGTCGCCGTCGGGACGGACGAGGTTGACGCAGGCAAGCTCGTAGCCGAGATTGGCGACGATCCCGTCGGCCACGGTCTGCAGTGTGTCGGCCAGGCTCCGCGCCGTGTTGAGATCGGCGACGGCCTGGTGCAGCTGCCGCATCGTCGCGAGACGGACATAGGGCTCCGACTCGGCGTCCATCGCTCGCACTCCCCGAGACCTCGACAGCACTCCAGAATTCATATCGACGTACGTGACGTACTTACTGCAGTGTCACGGCCACTGAATCACAGTGAGCTGTACACCCGGTACACAGGGTCAGCAAATATTGCACTCTGTGACTCAAGTCACAAACGAGCGGGAAGAGGTCAGGGCAGGTCAGAGGGGTGACGGAACCGGGCGGTCCTAGGACCCGGCTGGTCCCCTGGCCCGATGCGGGGGCGCGTGGGGCGCGGCTAGCGTTCCCTGTGTGTTGCAGACGAAACCCCCCACCCCGCGTACCGAGCCCGTCCCCCATGCTGAGGGGGTGAGCAACGAAGAGTTCCGTGCCGCCCTGTCCCGGCTGGCGGCCGGCGTGGTGCTGGTCACCGCCCAGGAGCCGCCGCTCGACGAGAGCGGGCGCGGTGAGGACGTCGGCATGACCGCGACCGCCTTCATGTCCGTGTCCCTGGACCCGCCGCTGGTCATGGTGAGCCTGCGCAACGACTCCCGGATGGACGACCTGCTGGCGGAGCAGCCGCTGTGGGCGGTGTCCGTGCTGGCGGAGAGCCAGCGGCACATCGCGGGCCGGTTCGCGATGAAGGGCCGGATCAGCGACCGACTGCTCTTCGAGGACATCCCGTACGTACGCGGCGAGGTCACCGGTGCCCCGCTGGCGGGCGGCGCGCTCGCGACGCTGGAGTGCCGCACCGAGCAGCGGGTGGTCGCGGGCGACCACACCCTGGTGATCGGCCGCGTGCTGGGGGCGCGGGTCCCGAGCGGGGACGGCGGGCCGCTGACGTACTTCCGGGGGAAGTACCGGCAGCTGGGCTGAGCCGAGGGGGCCGGGGGCCGCGGGCCGTCGCGCCGGATCGAGGGGCCGGGCACGGGGACCGCCCTACCAGTCGCGCCCCGAGCGACCCCGTTTCGTGTCGCCGCGCTGTTTCTTCTCGCGCAGCCGTCGTTCGTTGATCCCGCGGGGGATCTTCTTCTTCACGCGCGGCCTGGGCGGCGGGGCGGACGCCTCGGCCAGGAGGGCCGCGAGGCGTACGGCGGCCGTCTCGCGGTTGCGCCACTGCGAGCGGTGCTCGGACGCGCGTACCGCGATCACACCGCCGGTCAGCCGGCCCGCCAGCCTTTCCAGCGCGCGTTCCTTCCACACCTCGGGCAGCGCCTCGGTGGCCGCGAGGTCGAAGCGCAGCTCGACCTGCGAGTCGCTGGTGTTGACGTGCTGGCCACCGGGCCCGGAGGAGCGCGAGAAACGCCACATGAGCTCGGCCTCCGGCAGGGAGACCGAACCTCGGATGACATAGGGCCCGGACATGACACCCATGTTCCCCGCCCCACCAGCTGTTCGTCACCTCTTTTTGCGCCGCCCCGGCTCCCCTTCGGTAAAGAAAGCAAAGGCGGGCGGAACCTCTCGGTCCCCTGTCGGCGTTATGACCTGTGACGGTAGCTTCGTGACCGCGAAGCCCGCACCCGACAGATGAAAGGGACTTCCCATGGCAGTAAGCCTGTCCAAGGGCGGCAACGTCTCCCTCACCAAGGAGGCCCCCGGCCTCACCGCCGTCACGGTCGGCCTCGGCTGGGACGTCCGTACCACCACCGGCACCGACTTCGACCTCGACGCCTCGGCGATCGCGGTCAACACGGGCGGCAAGGTCTACTCCGACGGCCACTTCGTCTTCTTCAACAACAAGGCGACCCCGGACCAGACCATCGTGCACACCGGTGACAACCTCACGGGTGCCGGCGAGGGCGACGACGAGCAGATCAACGTCAACCTGGCGGGCCTGCCGGCCGACGTCGACAAGATCGTCTTCCCGGTCTCCATCTACGACGCCGAGACCCGCAGCCAGAACTTCGGCCAGGTGCGCAACGCGTACATCCGCATCCTCAACCAGGCCGGCGGCGCCGAGATCGCCCGCTACGACCTGAGCGAGGACGCCGCCACCGAGACCGCCATGGTCTTCGGCGAGCTGTACCGCAACGGCGCCGACTGGAAGTTCCGCGCCGTGGGCCAGGGCTACGCCTCCGGCCTGCGCGGCATCGCGCAGGACTTCGGCGTCACCCTCTGACGCCACCAAGCCCTCACAAGGAGCCCCCGGCCGAACGTCTGCGGCCGGGGGCTCCCGTGTGTCCGGAGATCCGGTCACGCCTGGTCGAAGGCCGCCGGATAACGGACATGACAGCCCCTCAGTCGGACAAGAACTGGTCAAAGAAATGTGAGGCATTTGTTGGTACACCGTCAATAACGCCGATTCGGTGGCAGGCTCCCGGCTCGTAACCCCCCACGGAACGAGCAACGGAGTTTGCATGACCCCCCACATGAACACCCGTCGCGCCGCAGCCCTGGCCGCCGTGGCCGCGATGGTCGTCGTCGGAATGCAGACCGGTGCGGCGAACGCCCACCCGAACACCCCCGGCGACTCCTCCTCCGTCTCCGCCACTCCGGCCTTCGGCACCGCCTCGGCCCGCACCGCCGCCATCGAGTCCGCCCAGTCCGACGCCTCCTCCACCGCCTCCGCGCTGAAGCTCGGCGCCAAGGAGAAGCTGATCGCGCGTGACGTGATCAAGGACGCCAAGGGCACCGTCCACACCCGCTACGAGCGCACCTACGACGGGCTGCCCGTCCTCGGCGGCGACCTCGTCACCCACACCGCCGCGAGCGGCAAGCTGAAGAGCGTCACCAAGGCGACCACCGCCCGCATATCCGTGCCGTCCACCACGCCGAAGATCAAGACCGCGGCGAGCGCCCGCAAGGTGATCTGGGCCGGCGACGGCACCCCCGTCCTCGCCCTGGAGTCCATCAAGACCGGCGTCCAGAAGGACGGCACCCCCAGCCGCAAGCGCGTCATCACCGACGCCACCACCGGCAAGGTCCTCCAGAGCTACGAGGAGATCGAGACCGCCGGCGTCGGCAACAGCCAGTACAGCGGCAAGGTCGACCTGTCCACCACCGCGTCCGGCTCCGGCTTCGAGCTGACCGACGGCGACCGGGGCGGCCACAAGACGTACGACCTCAACCAGGGCGAGAGCGGCACCGGCGACCTCGTCACGGACGACGACGACACCTGGGGCGACGGCACCGGCAACGACCGCCAGACCGCCGCCGTCGACGCCCACTACGGCGCCGCGCAGACCTGGGACTTCTACAAGTCCGCCTTCGGCCGCGACGGCATCGCGGGCGACGGCAAGGCCGCGTACTCCCGGGTCCACTACGGCGACGCGTACGTCAACGCCTTCTGGGACGACAGCTGCTTCTGCATGACGTACGGCGACGGCGCCGACAACAAGAGCGCGCTCACCGCCCTCGACGTCGCCGGCCACGAGATGAGCCACGGCCTCACCTCGTCCACCGCCAACCTCAACTACTCCGGCGAGTCCGGCGGGCTCAACGAGGCCACCAGCGACATCCTCGGCACCTCCGTCGAGTTCTTCGCCGACAACGCGACCGACGTCGGCGACTACCTCATCGGCGAGAAGATCGACATCAACGGCGACGGCAGCCCGCTGCGCTACATGGACAAGCCCAGCAAGGACGGCGGCTCGGCCGACTACTGGGACAGCGGCGTCGGCGACCTCGACGTCCACTACTCCTCCGGCGTCGCCAACCACTTCTTCTACCTGCTGTCCGAGGGCAGCGGCGCGAAGACCGTCAACGGCGTCGACTACGACTCCCCGACCTCCGACGGCTCCACCGTCACCGGCATCGGCCGGGACAAGGCCGTCCAGATCTGGTACAAGGCCCTGTCCGAGTACATGACCTCCACCACCGACTACGCGGACGCCCGCACCGCCACCGAGAGGGCGGCGACCGACCTCTACGGCGCCGACAGCGCCGAGCTCAAGGCCGTCGACGCGGCCTGGAGCGGTGTCAACGTGAAGTAACCCGTACGCGGGGAGCGGGAGCCGGTCAGCCGTCCGCGGCGGGCCGGCTCCTGCCGTACAGCCACGCCTTCCACAGGTCCGACAGGTCCTGGCCCGTCTCCTCCTCCACGTACGCCGTGAAGTCCGCCGTCGACGCGTTGCGGTGCCGGTACTTCTTCGTCCAGCCCCGCAACAGCGCGAAGAACTCCTCGTCGTCGTCCACCGCCTCGCGGATCTTGTGGATGACCATCGCGCCGCGCCCGTACACCGGATCGTCCGAGATGGCGGCGGCGGACGGCGGATCGGCGGGCGGGAACGCCCAGTTGTCCTCGTCCTCGTAGGCGTCCTCGAACGACTCCTCGGCCGGGGTGTCGTTCTTCTCCTCCTCCCACAGCCACTCCGCGTACGTCGCAAGGCCCTCGTTCAGCCACATGTCGCGCCAGCTCTCCGGCGTGACCGAATCACCGAACCACTGGTGCGCCATCTCGTGGACGAGCAGCCCGACGCTCGGCGGGCCGGGGAAGAAGGGCCGGTTCTGCGTCTCCAGCGCGTACCCCGCGTCGTCCTTCCGGTCCACGATCGCGCCCGTCGCGGAGAACGGATACGGACCGAAGTGCTCCGCCTCCCACGCCACGACCTCCGGGACCCGGGCGACCGTCCGCGCGCTCGCCTTCGCCACCTCCGGGTCCACGGCCGTGAACACCGTGATGCCACCGGCCATCGTGGACGTCTTCGTCTCGAATTCCCCGATGGCCAGGATCGCGAGATAGCTCGCCATCGGCTCGGCGGTGTGCCAGCGGAAGGTCGTGCGGCCCTTCTCCGTGACCGGCGGGCCCGCCATGACCCCGTTGGAAACCGCCGTCAGCCCCTTCGGGACGGTGACCGTCAGGTCGTACGCGGCCTTGTCGCTCGGGTGGTGATTGCCCGGGAACCAGGCCATCGAACCGGTCGGCTCACCGAGGGCCAGCGCCCCGTCGTCGGTCGGCAGCCAGCCCTCCTCGGACTCGTCCGGGTCGGTGATCGTCTTCGGCGATCCGGAGTAGCGCACGACGGCACGGAACGTCTCGCCCTTGCGCAGCCGGTCCTCGACCTTCGCGTCCGTACGGAGCGTCAGCTCGTTGCCCGCCCGGTTCACGGCGGCCGGACGCCCCTCCACGGTCGCCGAATCCACCGTCAGGCCGGCCAGGTCCAGATTGAACGAGCTGAGGTCCTGCGTGGCGCGCGCGGTGATCTCCGCCGTCCCGCGCAACGTCTGCTCGTCCGGGTCCACATCGAGCGTGAGGGCGTAGTGCGTCACGTCGTAGCCCCCGTTGCCCAGCTTCGGGAAGTACGGATCGCGCACCCCGGCCGCACCCGGCTTGCCCTCCACCCCGCCCGTGCAGGCGGGCGCGAGGAGCGCGAGGGCGAGCAGGGGGAGGGCGGCGCGGGCCACCCTTCGGCGTGCCGGGGTTCGATGATCCACACCGATGATCCTATGTGCGGAATGTCGTAATCCGGGGGTGGTGCGCCGGGCTCACAGCACCGCGATCCCCAGCGGCCGTACGCCCGCCGCCAGACGGACCGGGGGCGTCTTCCCGTCGAGGGCGACGACTGTGATGCCCTTCCAGTAGCCGTCCCGGGTGAAGCCCTTGCGCGGGGCGGGCGCCTGCGCGGCGGGCGCTCACCGCGGGCCCCCGCCGTCCGGCGCCTCCGCGCCGCGCGCGTCCCGCAGCAGCGCCGCGATCCCCGCGAACCCGCGCCGCTCCGCGTGCTCCAGGGCGGTCACCCCGTCGCCGTCCGGCAGCCCCGGCGTCGCGCCCGCCGCGAGCAGCAGCTCCACGATCTCCTGGTGTGCCCGGCCGCCGTCGCCGAGGATCACGGCTTCCAGCAGGGCGGTCCAGCCCAGCCGGTTGACGTGGTCGACGTCGATGTCGGTGGCCCTCAGCAGCTCCCGTACGTACGCGACATGACCGCGCTCGCTCGCCGGGATCAGCGCGATCCCGCCGAACCGGTTCCGCAGCTTCAGATCGGGACCGGCGGGCAGCAGGACGCGCAGCATCTCCACGCTGCCCGTGACGCCGGTGGCCAGCCAGGGGCTCTCCTCGCGCCGGTCCTGCGCGTCCGGGTCGGCGCCCGCCGCGACGAGCAGCCGGGCGGTCCCGACGTGGTCCCCGTGGACGGCCAGGAGCAGCGGAGTGCGCAGCTCCTCGTCGCGGGCGTCGACCCGGGCGCCGCCCTCGATCGCGGTCCGCACTCCGGCGGTGTCGCCGGTGCGCGCGGCGTCGAGCAGCTGGTGATCGAGGGCGTTCATGTCCGTCTCCCGGGAGGTGTGCGCGTAGGTACTACTTGGCGAGGGCGGCGACGCCGGCCTGCGCGAACTTCTCGTCCAGGTCGCCGCTCGGGGCGCCCGCGACGCCGATGCCCGCCACCGGGGCACCCTTGACCTGCACGGGGGCGCCGCCCGCGAGGAACAGCGTGCCAGGGATGTCCTTCAGGTTCGGGGCCTGGGCGAGCCGCTTGGCCAGCTCGGAGGTCGGGGCGTTCCACGACACGGCGGTGTACGCCTTCTTCTCGGCCGACTCGTACGCCTGCGGGCCCGAGCCGTCGCCGCGCAGGGTCAGGATCGTGTTGCCGTTGCGGTCCACCACCGAGACCGCGACGCGCTGGTTCTCCTTCTTCGCCGCGTCCAGGGCGCCCTTCGCGGCCTTCGTCGCGGCGTCGAGCGTCAGGTGCGTCGTCTGCTGGAGGTTGCGGTCAGCGGTGTCCGCCTTGACGGTGGTCGCGGGGGCGGCGGCGGGGGTGGACGCGTTCGCGGACATCGCGCCGAAGGTGCCGGCCCCGAGGGCGGCGGCGGCGACGGTACCGGTCAGGACACGGGTGCGCAGCGACATCTTCTTCATCAGGGGCTCCTCAGCGGGGGGGCGGAAGCGGGTGGTTCCCGCGTCCTGCATCCATCGTTGGCCCGGAACCGGCCCCGGACGGTCGTCGTACCGGCTCGACCCGGCGCCCGGGACGGCTGACGTCCCCATCGGCCGATCGGTTGATGCGCGGGCGCCCGTCCGGGGGGACGATGAAATGTCCACGCAGGTCAGCGGGGGTCCCTCCGGGACCGGAGAGCAGGGGTACGAGGTGGAGCAGGGGTACGAGGACGGGCTCCGGCCCGCGCCCGGGCGGGGCGCCGGCGACGGGGACACCCGCTCCCTCGCCCTCCTCATGCACGCCGCGTTCTTCCTGCTCCTCGGCGCCTCGCTCGCGCGGTTCCTGCTGCGGCACCCCGGGGAGGCCCGCACGCCGTGGATCATCGGGCTGTCGATCGCGCTGGCCGTGCTCTACGTCGTCGGGCCCGTACTCGGGTCGCGCCCGACCGCCCGCAGCCTCGTCTGGCTCGGCGGGCTCGTCGTCGTGTGGATGGTGGTGGTCGTCCTCGCGCCCAGCTTCGCCTGGTGCGCGGTGCCGCTCTTCTACACCGGGCTGCGCATCCTGCCGCCCCGCGCCGCGTACGCGCTCGTCGCCCTGCTCACCCTGTTCGTCGTCGCCGCGCAACTCCGCCTCGCGCACGGCTTCGACCCCAACCTGGTGCTCGCCCCGCCCGCCGTGGCCGCCGTCGCCACCGCCGTGTTCGTCCACATGCAGCGCCAGGCGGTACGGCAGGGCAGGCTCATCGACGACCTGCTCCGCACCCGCCGCGAGCTCGCCGCCACCGAGCGCCGCGAAGGCACCCTCGCCGAACGCCAGCGGCTGTCCATGGAGATCCACGACACCCTCGCCCAGGGCCTGTCCAGCCAGCAGATGCTCCTCCAGGCCGCCGACCGCACCTGGGACACCGACCCGGCCGCCGCCCGACGCCACATCCGTACCGCCGGAGGCATCGCCGAACGCAACCTCGCCGAGGCCCGCCGCTTCGTCCACGACCTGGCCCCCGCCGACCTGGCCGAGGGCGGCGGCCTCGACGCGGCCCTGCACGCACTCGCCGCCCGCGAAACCGCCCAGGCGCAGGGCGGGCTCACCGTCCGCTGCCACATCGAGGGCGCCCCGCACACCGTCCTGCCCGACCGCACCCAGTCCGCGCTGCTGCGGATCGCCCAGGGCGCCCTGGCCAACGTCACCGAGCACGCGGACGCCACCGAGGCCGCCCTCACGCTGACGCACCTGGACGACCGCACCGTCCTCGACATCGCCGACAACGGCCACGGCTTCACGCCCACCGCCACGGCCCCCGGCGGGGTGCGCGGCGGGGTGCGCGGCCACGGGCTGCCCGCCATGCGCGCCCGACTCCACCAGCTCGGCGGCACCCTCACCATCGAATCGGCCCCCGGCGAAGGCACCGTCGTCACCGCCACCGTCCCCGTCGCCCCCACACCCCAGGACCCCGCATGAGCGCCGCCCCGACCCCGGACACGACCGCCGGCATCACCGCAGGCCGCATCCGCATCCTGCTCTGCGACGACCACGCCGTCGTACGCGCCGGGCTCCTCGCCCTCCTCGGCAGCGAACCCGACATCGAGGTCGTCGGCGAGGCGGGCAGCGGCGAGGAAGCCGTCGCGCTCGCCGCCCGGCTCACCCCGGACGTCGTCCTGATGGACCTCCAGCTCGGCACCGGCATCGACGGCGTCGAAGCGACCCGCCGCATCGTGGCCGGCCCCGGCACCCACGTCCTCGTCCTCACCACGTACGACACCGACGCCGACATCACGCGCGCCATCGAGGCCGGCGCCACCGGCTATCTGCTCAAGGCCGAACGCCCCGAGGAGCTGTTCGCCGCGATCCGCTCCGCCGCCCAGGGCCGCACCACGCTCTCGCCGCCCGTCGCCAGCCGCGTGATGGCCCGCATGCGCGCACCCCGCCCCACCCTCACCGACCGCGAACGCGACATCCTCGGCCAGCTCTCCCGGGGCCTCGGCAACCGCGAGATCGCCCGCGCCCTGTTCATCAGCGAGGCCACGGTCAAGACGCATCTCGGCCGGATCTACGACAAGCTCGGCGTCGACACCCGCGCGGGCGCCGTCGCCGTCGCCAAGGAGCAGCGGCTGCTGCCGTAACGGGCGACACGCCGGGCATGACACCATCGAACCGTGCTCGACATCGGCTACTCCCTCTCCCGCCGCTTCCCGGACCCCCCGCAGACCGACTACCGCCGCGCGGACGTCCGCGCGCTGCGGCACGACCTGTTCTCCGGGGACGTCTACCTCGCGGACACCAAGGCGGACCGCGAAGTATCCACAGCCTGGGGATGGGTGCCGGTGCTCGACTTCGCCTGGGCCCTGTGCGACATCGTCGAGCAGATCGACCAGGACCCGCGCGGCAGCCGCTCGCACCGCCGCCAGCAGGCCGAACTCGACTTCACCGAGTCCACCGACCGCATGCTCTTCGAGCGCCGCTTCGGCTGGGTCGACATCGAGGCCGACTGGATGGACCCCGAGGAACCTCCCCTCACCTTCAGCCACTCCCTGCTGCGCCGCGAGGCCCGCGACTTCCTGCACGACCTGATCGCCGACCTCGCCGACATGCACGAGGGCCTGGCCGACAACCCGGCCGTCTGGGACCTCCAGGCCCGCTTCCCCCGCCTCTGACCGGACCCGGCCCCCGCCTCACGCCTCCACTCGCACCCCGATCTGCGCCGCGAGCGCCGGCGCCAGCTCCATCAGCTGCAACGGGCTGATCACCGCACCCGCCAGCCGCTCCACCCCCCGCGCGATGTCCAGCTCCGCGACAGTCCGCAGATCCACGTCCTCCATCCGCGCCGCGCTGAAGTCCGCCCGCTTCAGCACGCAGTCCCGGAACTCCACCCGCGTCAGCCGCGCACCCCCGAAGTCCGGCTCCGCCAGCACACAGCCCTCGAAGACGACGTCCGTCAGCCGGGCCTCCCGCAGATTCAGGTAGTCGATCTTCCCGCCCCGCACGACCACCCGCTCCAGCACCGCGCCGTGCAGCTGCGTCCCGCCCAGCCGCGCGTCCACCACCTCCACGTCCCGCAGCGACGCCTCCGCGAGATCGGTGCCCACGCCCCGTACGCCCGTCAGCACCGAGTCGATGAACCGCGCCCGCACCAGCTCCGCCCGGTCCAGGGCGCAGCCCTCCAGCGCGCAGTCCATGAACCGCGCACCCCGCCCCGACGCGTCCGCCAGGTCCACCGACGCCCCGAACCGCACCCCGTCGTAATCCCCGTCCGGTTCGAGCCCGCCCTCCGCGAAATCCACCAGCGGCGGCAACCGCACCTCCGGCCGCCGCGCCGCCTTCACCCCACCGCTCCGACCACCACTGCGCACCATGCCCCCATCGTGACGCACGCCACTGACAACGCCCCGTCCGCGCTTGACCTCAACCGCGCTTGAGGCCAAAGGCTGGGGCCACCAGCACCCACGCCACCCCGGGGGACCCCGCCATGCACGCCATCCGCCTCCACGCCTTCGGCCCCGCCGAGAACCTCCGTCACGAGCGGACCGAGGACCCCGTCCCCGCACCCGGCCAGGTCCGCATCGCCGTCCGCGCCGTCGGCGTACACCTCCTGGACACCGCACTGCGCCAAGGGCTCCCCGGCCCCGACCCGGCCCCCGCCCCGCTGCCCACCATCCCCGGGCGCGAGGTCGCCGGCACCGTCGACGCGCTCGGCGAAGGCACCGACCCCGCCTGGCTCGGCCGCGACGTCGTCGCCCACCTCGGCAACGTCCCCGGTGGCTACGCCGAGCTCGCCGTCACCGACACCGACCGGCTCCACCCCGTGCCCGAAGGGCTCGGCCACCCCGAGGCCGTCGCCATGATCGGCACCGGCCGCACCACCCTCGGCATCCTCGCCGCCACCCCGCTCGGCCCGGAGTCCGTCGTCCTCGTCACCGCGGCCGCCGGAGGCATCGGCACGCTGATCGTCCAGTACGCCAAGAACGCCGGGGCCACCGTCATCGGCCTCGCCGGCGAACCCGCCAAGACCGCCCGCGTCCGGGACAACGGCGCCGACCTCGCCGTCGACTACACCCGCCCCGACTGGCCGCACCACGTCCGCACCCACCTGGACGCCCTCGGCCGGCGCGCCACCGTGCTCTACGACTCCGTCGGCTCCACCACCGCCCGCGCCGCCTTCGGCCTCCTCGGCGAGGGCGGGCAGCACGTCGTCTACGGCTGGTCCGGCAACGACGGCCCGTTCACCCCGTCCGCCGGTGAACTCGCCGCCCGCTCCCTCACCTCCGAGAACGTCCTCGGCCCCGGCCTGCTGAAGCGGGGCGGCGGACTGCGCGCCCTGGAGACCCGCGCCCTCGCCGAAGCCGCCGCCGGCCACCTGCGCCCCGCGGTCCAGAGCTACCCGCTCGCCCGCGCCGCCGACGCCCACCGCGACCTGGAGACCCGGGGCACCATCGGCAAGGTGGTCCTCATCCCCTGAGGGCGGACCTCACCACGGGCCCCGTCTCACGCCCCGCCCAGCTCCGCCAGCGCCCCGTCGGTCAGCCGGTACACCGTCCACTCGTCCTGCGGACGCGCGCCCAGCGACTCGTAGAACGCGATCGACGGGGCGTTCCAGTTGAGCACCGACCACTCCAGGCGCTCGTAACCCCGCTCCACACAGATCCGCGCCAGCTCCCTCAGCAGCGCCTTCCCGTGCCCGCCACCGCGCCGCTCCGGGCGTACGTACAGGTCCTCCAGGTAGATGCCGTGCACCCCGCGCCACGTCGAGAAGTTCAGGAACCAGATCGCGAAGCCGACGACCTCGCCGTCCTCGTCCGACTCCGCGATGTGCGCGAACGCGGCCGGGTGCTCGCCGAACAGCGCCTCCCGCAACTGCTCCTCCGTCGCACGCACCTCGTGCAACGCCTTCTCGTAATCGGCCAGCTCACGCACCATGGCGTGGATGACGGGGACATCGGCGGGGGTAGCGGTACGAATCATGCGTGCAGCGTAAGCATCGCCCCGCCGACCCTTACCCCTGACCCATTGATCGGACATACCCCCGCACCACTCGCGCGATCTCCGCCTGCTCCGGCGCCAGCCGCCGCGCCCCGCCCTCCACCGACCAGCACGCGTTCTGGAGCACCCGCCCCAGCGTCCACGCCGCCGCGCGCCCCCGGTCCAATCCCAGCACCCCCGTCATTGCGTCGAACCGCTTCCCCACCGCGTCCGCCTCGAAACGGTTCACCAGCGCGGGCAGCAGTTCGAACCCGGGGTCCCCCACCAACGGCTTCGGGTCGATGGCCACCCACCCGGTGCCGCCCTCCCCGGCCAGCACGTTCCCGAAGTGCAGGTCCCAGTGCAGCAGCCGGTCCCCCGGCTCCCCCGCCACCTCGCGCACCGCCGCCGCACAGTCCCGTACGAGCCCCCGCTCCTCCTCGTCCACCAGCGCCGCGACGACGTCCGGCGCGGCGGCCAGCATCCGGGAAGCGGCCTCCCCGAGCCCCCGCAGCCCGGCCCCGGCGCCGGCTCCCGTCGTGCCCGCCCCCGCACCCGCCCCCGGCCGCACCGCCGTCAGCTCCGCCAGCAGCCCGGCGATCACCCGGACCGCCCGGTCCGCGTCCGGCTCGCCCGCCAGCGAACGGCGTCCGTCCAGCCGTTCCAGGAGCATCGTCCCGGTCCCCGGATCGTGTTCCAGCAACCGCACCGCCCCGGCCCCCGCCGCCCCCCACAGCCGCAACGCGACCGGCTCCCCCGCCGTCTCCGCGTCGACCGGCTGCAACTTCAGCACCGCCCGCCGCCCATCCCCCGCCCGCACCACCGGCAGGACCAGCGCGCACACCCCGTACATCGCCTCGCCGTCCCTGCGCAGCCCCCACCGCTCCAGGAACTCCGCCGCCAGCCCCGGCAGCGCGGCCACGAACGCCCGGCCCGCCTCCCCGTTGTATGCGGACTGAGTAGCGATGAGCGCATCCGGAATGTCGATCACGCCCCCGATCGTAGGAGCATGCGTCAATCGGGCATGCCCTCCGGCCACCCAGCCCCGCCCGCCCGGCCCCGCAACGCCCCCGCCGGGCGGCTGCTCCGCGCCCTCGGCTCCTGGATCCGCAGCGCACCCGGCACGTACCTCTGGCTGACCGCCCTCTTCGTCACCACGGTGATCGTCCACCAGATGTCACCGGCCTTCGAGGAGGAGTTCCTCCGCCAGCGCTCCACCAACATCCACGAGCTCTCCCGTAACCCCGTCCGCGTCCTCATCACCAGTGCCTTCTGGATCGACAGCGGACAGTGGCTCCCCTACGCCGTCCTCTACACGGTCTTCCACGCCCCCGCCGAGCGCCGCCTCGGCACCCCGCGCTGGCTCGCCGTCGCCGCCACCGCGCACGTCCTCGCCACCCTGGTCAGCGAGTCCGTCCTCGCCTGGGCCATCACCCACGGCCACGCCCCGGCCTCCGCCGCCAACACCCTCGACGTGGGCGTCAGCTACGCCCTCGCCGGCGTGGTCGCGGTCCTCACCTATTACGTCCCCCGCCCCTGGCGCCCGGCCTACCTCTTCGCGGTCCTGGTGATCTACACGGTCCCCCTGATCACCAACCCGACCTTCACGGACATCGGCCACCTGACAGCGGCCCTGATCGGCCTGGGCTGCTACCCGCTGACGCGACGCGGAACAGAGGCATGAAAAAACCAGGCCGGGGAAGACCGGCCTGGCGGTGGAGCCCCCTGTCGGATTCGAACCGACGACCTACGCATTACAAGTGCGTTGCTCTGGCCAGCTGAGCTAAGGAGGCGTGCCGGAGCAGTCTAACCAACCCGGCCCCCGGCACCGTGCAGAAATTTCACAGCCGGTGAACTACTGACAGATTCGAAACCTCCAGGTAGCGTCCTTGCAGGTTCACTCCGATGGACCAGACCACTCCCTTACAACGGATCGTCCGGCACGTTCCTGCCGGTGGAGGAGAAGAATCAGCATGGCCAGTGTCACGTTCGACAAGGCGTCCCGCGTCTACCCCGGCTCCACGAAGCCCGCGGTCGACCAGCTCGAGATCGACATCGAGGACGGCGAGTTCCTCGTCCTCGTCGGTCCCTCCGGTTGCGGCAAGTCCACCTCGCTCCGCATGCTCGCGGGTCTTGAGGACGTCAACGGCGGTGCGATCCGCATCGGTGACCGCGACGTCACGCACCTGCCCCCGAAGGACCGGGACATCGCCATGGTGTTCCAGAACTACGCGCTGTACCCGCACATGACCGTCGCGGACAACATGGGCTTCGCGCTCAAGATCGCCGGTGTGAACAAGACCGACATCCGGGCGAAGGTCGAAGAGGCCGCCAAGATGCTGGACCTCACCGACTACCTGGACCGCAAGCCGAAGGCGCTCTCCGGTGGTCAGCGCCAGCGTGTCGCGATGGGCCGCGCGATCGTGCGTGAGCCGCAGGTCTTCCTCATGGACGAGCCGCTGTCGAACCTCGACGCCAAGCTCCGTGTCTCCACCCGTACGCAGATCGCCTCGCTCCAGCGCCGCCTGGGCATCACGACCGTGTACGTCACCCACGACCAGGTCGAGGCCCTCACCATGGGCGACCGCGTCGCGGTCCTCAAGGACGGTCTCCTCCAGCAGGTCGACTCGCCGCGCAACATGTACGACCGCCCGGCGAACCTCTTCGTGGCCGGCTTCATCGGCTCCCCCGCGATGAACCTGGTCGAGGTCCCGATCACCGACGGCGGCGTGAAGTTCGGCAACAGCGTCGTCCCGGTCTCCCGCGAGGCGCTGACCGCCGCCGCGGACCGCGGCGACACCACCGTCACGGTCGGCATCCGCCCCGAGCACTTCGACATCGTCGAGCACGGCGGCGCCGCCGCGAAGTCCCTCACCAAGGACTCCTCGGACGCCCCGGCCGGCCTGGCCGTCTCGGTCAACGTGGTCGAGGAGCTCGGCGCCGACGGCTTCGTCTACGGTGCCGCCGAGGTCGGTGGCGAGCA
Source organism: Streptomyces sp. NPDC097595 (assembly GCF_044761525.1). Classification (NCBI taxonomy): domain Bacteria; kingdom Bacillati; phylum Actinomycetota; class Actinomycetes; order Kitasatosporales; family Streptomycetaceae; genus Streptomyces; species Streptomyces sp. NPDC097595. The sequence goes on from NZ_JBIWCN010000010.1 coordinate 179,163, forward strand.
CAAGGACCTGGTCGTCCGCGTCGGCGGCCGCGCCGTCCCGGAGAAGGGCACCAAGCTGCACGTCGTGCCCCGCCCGGACGAGCTGCACGTCTTCGCCACGTCGACCGGTGAGCGCCTCACCGACTGACGTCGCACACGCTGTACGGTGGCCCCGCACGATCTTCGTGCGGGGCCACCGCGCTTCCCCGGTGGAAACAACGCCGTTTGAAACGGCACACGCCAATTCCCCGCCAGAACGGTCATTTCGCTTCCGTTCGTCAACACGCGATTCGAAAAGCACACTCGAACCATCCCCCGCGAGGGTGACGTAATGTCGCCACGCCATCACCGGCCGCTACGCTCGCTGCGTGACCCACACCGTGCGCCGTATCGGCCGAACTCTCGCTTTCGTACTGCCCGTCGTCATGGTCCTGTCCGGGACCCTCGCGGTCACCGCCGTGCCGTGGGCAGCCAGCAACTCCGACTCGCAGCTCCTCGCCGCGTCGGCCCGCACCGTCCCCGACGCCAAGGGCGCCGACGCCGCCGTCAAGCAGCGCGCCCCCCAGGACGTCCTGCGCGACCGGCTCCTCCAGGAGCTCCGCGCCAAGGACCCGGGGGTCGCGCTGACGGACCTCCAGCGCGCCGTCGAGGGACGCCCGTCGCTCGCCAAGCACTGCATGTCCATCGCGAAGACCCTGGGCAAGGCCGCCGTCGACAAGTACGGCCCGACGCGCGCGCACCGCTTCTCGCGCCCCGTCTGCGACACCTCGTTCGCCTCGGGCGTCGCCCAGTTCAGCTGACCGCCGCGACACTCCCCGCTGCCGGGCACGGCCTATCGTGCCTGGCATGCATACGTTTCCGACGCAGGCCGTGATCCTGGCAGGTGGCCAGGGGTCACGGCTGCGCCCGTATACCGATGACCGCCCCAAGCCGATGGTCGAGATCCCGGGCACCGGGACGCCGATCATCGGCCATCAGCTTTCCTGGCTGGCCGCCGAGGGCGTGACCGACGCCGTGGTCTCGTGCGGGCATCTGGCCGAGGTGCTCCAGGAGTGGCTGGCCGACGCGGTGCTGCCGCTGCGCGTGACGACGGTCGTGGAGTCCGAACCGCTGGGACGCGGCGGCGGCCTGAAGTACGCGGCGGCGCGGCTGCCCGAGCCGGACGAGCCGTGGTACGCGACCAACGGGGACATCTGGACGCGCTTCTCGCTGCGCGAGATGGCGGCGTTCCACGCGGAGCGCGACGCGACCGCGACCCTGGCGCTGGCCCGGCCCCGGATTCCGTGGGGCGCGGTCGAAACGGACGCGTTCGGGCACATCACCGACTTCATCGAGGCGCCGCCCTCGCCGTATCTGATCAATGCGGGGGTGTACGTGTTCTCCCCCGCGTTCACGGGACTGCTGCCGGACCGGGGCGACCACGAGCGGACCACGTTCCCCCGGCTGGCCCGCGAACGCCGGCTGGCCGGCTATCCGTTGCCGCACGGCGCGTACTGGCGGGCGATCGACACCGCGAAGGACCTGACGGAGGCCGCCAAGGAGCTGGACGCGCGGTAGGACGTACGGGAACGGGGCGGGCCCGGAGGTTCTTCCTCCGGGCCCGCCCCGTTCCCGTACGGGCGCCCGCCGTCAGCCGAGGAGGCCGCCGATCGGGTTGCGGCCTCCGCCGCTGCCGCCGTCGCCGCCGCCGCCCGAGGAGGCGCCGGGGTCGGGGTCGGAGCCGCCCGTGGTGGAGCCGCCGCCGGTGCCGGTGGACCCGGAGGAGCTGGGGCCGGAGCTGGTCGCGGGGGGCTGCTGGGGGGTGGTCTGCTGCGGAGTCTGCTGGCCGGTGCCCTGGGTCTGGCTGGGCTGTCCGGTGCTCGCGCCCGCCGCCTGGCCCGTCTCGCGGACGCTCTCCGACGAGGGGGTGGAGGCGTCGGCGGACGGGGTGTGCGGTGCGGTGCTGTGCGAGGGCGTCGGCTGGTGGCCGGTGGGGCTCTTGGACGCCTTGCCCTTGCGGGACTTGTCGGGGAGCGGCGAACCGGGGAGCTGGTTGGTGGGCACGCCGTGCGGGCCCGGGACGGTGACGACATCCGTGGAGCGGACGGCGCCGCCGAGGACGGAGCCGATCAGCAGGGTGAGGCCGACGACGACGCTGGCGACGACCGCGCCCCGGCGCAGCACGCGGCGGCGCAGGTCCCAGATCTCGGAGCGGGGTCCGAGCTTGCGCCAGGCTTCTCCGGCGAGCCGTCCGTCGATGGAGTAGACGGGGGCACCCGCGATGATCAGGGGGCTCCAGGCGGCGAGGTAGAGCACGTCCGGGGCGTCGTAGGCGGCGACGGTGCGCCAGCTCACGGTGACCAGGAGGGCGGCGGACAGCAGGGCCCCGACGGTCGCGGCGACGCGCTGCCAGAGCCCGAGGACGGTGAGGACACCGACGACGACCTGGAGGAAGGCGATCGAGAGACCGGCACCGACCGGGTGCGAGAGGGCGAACTCGCGCAGCGGCTCGGCCAGCGCCCACGGGTGCAGCGAGTTGAGCCACTTGACCATCGAGCCGCGCTCGCCGCCGTCGAAGTAGACGGGGTCGCAGAGCTTGCCCATGCCGGCGTAGATGGAGATGAAGCCGAGGAAGACCCGCATCGGCAGGAGGACGACGCCGAGGTTCATCCGGCGGCCCGGGTAGTACGCGTGGCGGACGTCGTCCGGGGCGCCCTGGCGCCGGCCGCGGTCCTCCTCGTCCGTGAGGTCGACGGCGGGCTCGTCGTCGTACCGGCCCCGCTCGTCGTAGCCGTCCGGGTCGTACGGGCCGGGGCCGACGGGGTCGTAGGCACCGACCGCCCGGCGCATGGGGGGCAGCAGCGGACCGCCGGAGCGGGGTGCGCCGATGACGGGGTTGGGCTGGGTCTCTTCGAGCGGGGACTCGTCGAGGCGCGGGATGACCTGGGTGCCGGCACCGCCGCGTCCCTGGTCGAACTCGTAGGAGGCGTACGGATCGTAGGGGTCGTACGCGGTGTCGGGACGGCCCGCGGTGGAGTTGCGTACGGCCTGGAGGAGTCCGGTGGCGCCGGGATCGCCGGGGGCGGACTTGCCGCTCCAGACGACGGGGGCGCGCCGGCCGCGTCCGGCTCCGGGGGCGCTCATGGCGGGGATCCTGGGCGCGCCGGCGGGGGTCACACCGCGCAGCCGTGCGCGCTGGCCGGGCGCGAGCTGCACCCGGAAGCTGGCGTGGTTGACGATGACCTGCGCAGGGTCGCAGTCCACCTTGGTCATGCTCAGGGCGGGTAGTTCGTCGAACCGAGGCGTTCTGGTGTCCACACTCATCTAACCGAGTGATGTGTGATTAGGACACTGCCTTGACCGTGTCGAAGGTGTCCGAGACCCGTCAACAGGTGGTGGAGGGTCGTACGGGGGCGCGTGCACGTGCGTACGCGCCCCCGCGCGGCCGGCAAGGGCCTCTGGGATCAGGCGCGGCGGCGCGCGACCTCGTACATGACGATGCCGGCGGCGACACCGGCGTTGAGCGACTCGGCGCCGCCCGGCATGTTGATGCGGACGCGGTAGTCGCAGGTCTCGCCGACGAGGCGGCCGAGGCCCTTGCCCTCGCTGCCGATGACGATGACGACGGGCCCGCCGAGCGCTTCGAGGTCCTCGACCGTGTGCTCACCGTCGGCGGCGAGGCCGACGACCGCGATGCCCTCCTTCTTGAAGGCTTCGAGGGCGCGGGTCAGGTTGGTGACCTTGGAGACGGGGGTACGGGCGGCGGTACCGGCCGAGGACTTCCAGGCCCCGGCGGTCATGCCGGCCGCGCGGCGCTCCGGGACGACGACGCCGTGACCGCCGAAGGCGGAGACGGAACGGACGATCGCGCCGAGGTTGCGCGGGTCGGTGACGCCGTCGAGGGCGACGATCAGCGGGTCCTCGCCGTTGTCGTACGCGGCTTCGAGGAGGTCCTGCGGGTCGGCGTACTCGTAGGGCGGGACCTGGAGGACGAGGCCCTGGTGGTTGAGCCCGCCCGTCATGCGGTCGAGCTCGGGGCGCGGCGCCTCCATGAGGTTGATGTTGCCGCGCTCACCAGCGAGCTGGAGGGCCTCGCGGACGCGCTCGTCGTTGTCGATGTACTGCTGGACGTAGAGCGTGGTGGCGGGGACGCCGTCGCGCAGGGCCTCGTACACCGGGTTGCGGCCGACGACCATCTCCGAGGTGCCCTTGACGCCGCCGCGCCGGGGGGCCGGGCGGCGGTTGGCGGCCTGCTTGGCCCTGGCGGTCGCGATGCGGTTCTTCTTGTGCTTCTTGCGCTCTTCGGCGGGCGGGGTCGGGCCCTTGCCTTCGAGGCCCCGGCGTCGCTGGCCACCGCTGCCGACCGTCGCGCCCTTCTTGTTGGACGTGCGGCGGTTCCTGCGCTGGCTGTTCCCGGCCATGACCTACCTGTTTCGTTGCTTCGGTCGTGCGTACGTATAAGTGCAGTGTGCCGCCCGGCGGACCGGGCGGCATGTGGTGGCTACTGGCGCGGGCCGAGTGTCCACCGGGGACCGGACGGGCTGTCCTCGATGACGAGTCCGGACTGGTTGAGCTGGTCGCGGATGGCGTCGGCGGCGGCCCAGTCCTTGCGGGCGCGCGCGGACTGCCGCTGGTCGAGGACGAGGCGGACGAGCGTGTCCACGACGCCGTGGAGGTCGTCGCCGCGGTCGCCCTCGCCGGCCCAGTGGTCGTCGAGCGGGTCGAGGCCGAGGACGCCGAGCATGGCGCGGACCTCGGCGAGGCGCGCGACGGCGGCTTCCTTGTCGTCGGCGGCGAGGGCCGAGTTGCCCTGGCGGACCGTGGTGTGGACGATCGCGAGCGCCTGGGGCACCCCGAGGTCGTCGTCCATGGCTTCGGCGAAGGCGGGCGGCACCTCGGCGGCGGGCGCGACGGTCTCGCCGGCCTTCTCGGTGACCCGCTGGATGAAGCCCTCGATCCGGGCGAACGCGGACTCGGCCTCGCGCAGGGCCTCCTCGCTGTACTCGATCATGGACCGGTAGTGCGGGGTGCCCAGGTAGTAGCGCAGGACGATGGGACGCCAGGTCTTGACCATCTCGCTGACGAGCACGGAGTTGCCCAGCGACTTCGACATCTTCTCGCCGGACATGGTGACCCAGCCGTTGTGCACCCAGTAGCGCGCGAAGTCGTCGCCGAACGCCTTGGCCTGGGCGATCTCGTTCTCGTGGTGCGGGAAGATCAGGTCGATGCCGCCGCCGTGGATGTCGAAGGCGGTGCCGAGGTACTTGTGCGCCATGGCGGAGCACTCCAGGTGCCAGCCGGGGCGGCCGCGGCCCCAGGGCGTCTCCCAGCTGGGCTCGCCGGGCTTCGTCGCCTTCCACATGGCGAAGTCGCGCTGGTCGCGCTTGCCGGTCTCGTCGCCGGAGGGCTGGCGCAGATCGTCCAGGTCCTGGTTGGACAGCTCCAGATAGCCGGGGAACGAGCGCACGTCGAAGTAGACGTTGCCGTCGGCGGCGTACGCGTGACCGCGCTCGATGAGGCCGCGCATCATCTCGATCATCTCCGGGATGTGCCCGGTCGCGCGCGGTTCGTAGCTGGGCGGCAGGCAGCCGAGCGCGTCGTAGCCCGCGTTGAACGCCCGCTCGTTCTCGTAGCCGATGGACCACCAGGGGCGGCCCTGTTCGGCGGACTTGGTGATGATCTTGTCGTCGATGTCCGTGACGTTCCGGACGAACGTCACGTCGTAGCCGCGGTGGGCGAACCACCGGCGCATGATGTCGAAGTTCAGTCCGGACCTGATGTGCCCGATGTGCGGGGCGGCCTGGACGGTAGCGCCACAGAGGTAGATCGAGACACAGCCCGCTGTGAGCGGGACGAAGTCACGGATCTGCCGGGCGCTGGTGTCGTACAGGCGAATAGTCACCCCTCAAGGGTAGTGGGCCCGCACCAGTGCCCCGCGCCCCTGTGGATATTGCGGGCGCAGTTGTTACGGGGGCCGGTGCGGGCCTGCCCGCGCGGGGGTCAGCCGGTGCGGTAGACGAGGGCGGTCGCGAGGCCGGCGATGCCCTCGCCGCGCCCGGTGAAGCCGAGCCCGTCGGAGGTGGCGGCGGACAGCGAGACGGGCGCGCCGACGGCGTCGGACAGCACCCGCTGCGCCTCCTCGCGCCGCTTGCCGATCTTCGGTCGTACGCCGACGACCTGCACGGCCACGTTGCCGATCTCGAACCCCGCCGCGCGGACGATGCGGGCGGCCTCGGTGAGCAGGGTGACCCCGGCGGCGCCGGACCACTCGGGGCGCCCCGTGCCGAAGTGCTGCCCCAGGTCGCCGAGGCCGGCGGCGGAGAAGAGCGCGTTGCACGCGGCGTGGGCGACGACGTCCGCGTCGGAGTGGCCGGCCAGACCGGGGCCCTCGCCGTCCCAGCGCAGCCCGGCGCACCACAGCTCGCGGCCCTCTTCGAAGGCGTGGATGTCGGTGCCGATGCCGACGAGCGGAATGACGGGGGCGGGGGCCTGGGCGGGCCCGGGGGTCTCAGAAGCCATCGTTGGCCCTCCTGCGTGCGAGAACCGCCTCGGCCAGGACCAGGTCCAGGGGGCGGGTGACCTTGAACGCCTCTTCGTGTCCGGGGACGACGACGACGGGCGCGCCGAGCTGTTCGACCATGCCGGCGTCGTCGGTCGCGCCCTCGCCGCTGACGGCGACCTGCTCATGGGCGCGGAGCAGGGTGGCGCGGTCGAAGCCCTGCGGGGTCTGTACGGCCCTGAGCCGGGCGCGGGCCGGGGTGGAGAGCACCGGCTCGGGCGCGCCGGGGGCCCCGGGCTCGACCTCCTTGACGGTGTCGGCGAGCGGCAGGGCGGGAACGACGGCGGGGGCGCCGTCGCGTACGGCCTCGACGACCGCGTCGACGGTGTCCACGGGGACGAGGGGCCGGGCCGCGTCGTGCACCAGGACGGCGGAGATGGTGTCGGGGAGCGCGTCGAGGCCGCGCCGCACGGATTCCTGGCGGGTGTCGGCGCCGGGCACGACGAGGAAGTCGGTGCGCTCCGGCAGGGCGTACTCGTCCAGGAGGCTGCGGACCTCGGCGACGCCCTCGGGCGGTGCGACGACGACGACCAGGGACACATGCCGGGAGGCCGCCATGGCGCGGACGGCGTGGACGAGCATGGGCGTCCCGCCGAGCGCGCGGAGCGCCTTGGGGGCGCCGGGGCCGAGCCGTACGCCGCGGCCGGCCGCGGGGATCACGGCGGCCGTGCGGTAAGGACGCGGTTGTTCAGACATCGGTTGCACTCCGAGGCTTCGGCATGTTTGTGTCCACGGCCGACGTGGGTAGGGGCACAAGCGAGCCGGGCGCTGCGCCATGACTCGACCGGGACCCTTTCCGTGACCCCGGGCGAGCCGGGACACGCCGCGGCCGTTCGGGGTCGGTCTCGCACGCCGGGTTCAGCAAGATCGCGAGCAACGTACCAAGGACGTGTACCGGGGGATCGTCGGCATGTGGCCGGAATTCGCCGTTGGATTGCGGGCTGGCATGTCCGAACATGCCGCAGCGCCCGACGACACAGCGTGAATACGGCTGGTCAGCGGGCACCGCGGCACATTATCTACGGCCGGTGCGGCCCGGTCGTGATGACCGGTGCCATCCGGTTCAGGATGCGAGGACCTCGTCGAGGAGAGCCTCGGCCTTGTCCTCGTTGGTGTTCTCCGCGAGGGCGAGCTCGCTCACCAGAATCTGGCGCGCCTTGGCGAGCATGCGCTTCTCACCTGCGGAAAGTCCGCGCTCACGCTCACGACGCCACAGGTCGCGAACGACTTCGGCAACCTTGATGACATCGCCGGACGCGAGCTTCTCGAGATTTGCCTTGTAGCGCCGGGACCAGTTCGTCGGTTCCTCGGCATACGGTGCGCGCAGCACCTCGAAGACGCGGTCCAGCCCTTCCTGCCCGACTACGTCGCGCACGCCCACGAACTCCGCATTGTCCGCCGGCACACGCACCGTCAAGTCGCCCTGAGCGACCTTGAGCACCAAGTAGGTCTTGTCCACGCCTTTGATCTGGCGAGTTTCGATAGCCTCGATCAGCGCGGCCCCGTGATGGGGATAGACCACGGTGTCGCCAACCTTGAACGTCATGTGACAGGTACCCCTTCCGTGGCTATCAAGCGTAACACGAGAATCGCTACTCCCGAATGGCGTTTTCGCAGGTCAGGGCATATCTCGGGGCTTGACAAGAGAGACAGGGACGTGCTGCGGAGGGCCCTCGGAAGCGGGTATTCGCAGGTCGGAGCGGCTGTCCGGCGACGGAGAAACGCGGACGTTACACACACTCCGGTCCACCCCGAAGGGGTCGAACGTCCCGTTTTGTCGGGTTCCGCTTGCTGAACTTTCCGTAGCCCGTTCGATGATGGATCACTCGTTCGGACGTAAGTACCGATGGCCAATGAAATTGATCAACGTACGGGCCCGGCGGGGATTATGCGCAATGAATGCGCCACCGTCCGTGAACAGCCAGGAAGCCCGGGGCGAACGTGTGGCCGGAATTTGATCAAGCGCGTTATGTGAAGAGACAGCGAATGTCCGTACGTGTCCGGGCCCCGCGATCCCGGGCCCGTCAGGGGCGGGTCGGGTGCGGGGCGGCGAGAAGGGCTCGGTAACCTGACGGCTGACAGACCCTTAGGGCGGCTTTACCCCAGGCGCCCGCCCCGTCCGTACCCGTCCGCACGTTCAAGGAGTTGCCGCCGCCGTGAGCCGCAGCCTTCGACACGGCGCCCTCGCCGCCACTGCCATCGCGTTCTCGATCACCGCGCTCACCGCATGCGGCGCGGGCAACAACGCGCAGACGCTCGGGGTGCGGCCGGACAACGCCTCCACCCGGTCCGGCGCCATCAAGATCCAGAACGCCAACGTCATCACCCAGCCCGAACGCGACGCCAAGGGCCCGGCGGTCGTCACCGCCACGCTGTTCAACAACGGCTCCAAGCCGGAGACGCTCGACTCCATCACCCTGAAGGGCGGCAGCGGCACCGTGCAGCTGCACCCCGCCGAGGGCTCGGGTCCGGTCGTCGTCCCGGCCGGCGGCCGGGTGATCCTGGGCGGCCAGGGCAACGCCTCCGCCGTGATCGAGAACGGCCACGAGGCCACGGAGAACGGCAACGTGCAGCCGCTGGTCTTCAAGCTCAGCCGCTCCGGCGACATCTCGCTGGGCGCCTCCGTCGTCCCGGCCGAGCACTACTTCAAGGGCTTCGGCCCCAGCGCGCTGCCCGAGCCCTCGGAGACTCCGGACGCCTCGCCGTCCGGCTCCCCCTCGGGCTCCCCGAGCGACTCCGCGTCGCCGGACGCCTCCGGCAGCCCGTCCGGCGAGGCGTCTGCCTCGTCCTCGGCCTCCGAGTCCGGCCAGCCCGGCTGAGCCGCACCCCGCACCGCACATGGCCGAGGCGCCTTCCCCACCGGGGGGAGGCGCCTCGGCCATGTCATGCGTACGGGCCGGCCTACGGCTCGAACTTGTACCCGAGGCCCCGCACCGTCACCAGGAACCTGGGCGCGCCCGGGTCCGGCTCGATCTTGGCGCGCAGCCGCTTCACGTGGACGTCGAGAGTCTTGGTGTCGCCCACGTAGTCGGCGCCCCAGACCCGGTCGATGAGCTGCATCCGGGTCAGCACCCGGCCCGCGTTGCGCAGCAGCATCTCCAGCAGGTCGAACTCCTTCAGCGGCAGGTCGACCTTGCCGCCGGAGACCGTGACGACGTGCCGGTCGACGTCCATGCGGACCGGTCCGGCCTCCAGGGCGGCGGGGGCGACCTCCTCGGGCTCGCCGCGACGGCGCAGCACGGCACGGATGCGGGCGACGAGCTCGCGGGAGGAGAAGGGCTTGGTGACGTAGTCGTCGGCCCCTATCTCCAGGCCGACGACCTTGTCGATCTCGCTGTCCTTGGCGGTCACCATGATCACGGGCACGTTGGAGCGGCTGCGCAGCTGGCGGCAGACCTCGGTGCCGGGGAGTCCGGGCAGCATCAGGTCGAGCAGTACGAGGTCGGCGCCGTTGCGCTCGAACTCGTCCAGGCCGTCGGGTCCGGTGGCCGCGATGGCGACCTCGAAGCCTTCCTTGCGGAGCATGTAGGACAGGACGTCGCTGAAGGATTCCTCATCCTCGACGACAAGCACTCGGGTCACGGAAGGGCCTCCGGGGAAGGGAATGAATCGAAGGAGTCTGGGGTGGCGTCCGGGTGCGACGCCTCGTCGCCGTTGACGATGAGCGGGCCGCCGGACGCGCGGTCCCGGCCGCGTGCGGAGCCCGCTTCGGGCAGCCGCAGGGTGAAGGTGGAGCCCTGTCCCTCCGAGCTCCACACGGTGACCTCCCCGCCGTGCGAGGCGGCCACGTGTTTGACGATGGCCAGGCCGAGGCCCGTACCACCGGTGGCGCGTGAGCGGGCCGGGTCGACGCGGTAGAAGCGTTCGAAGACCCGTTCCCGGTCCTTCTCGGAGATGCCGATGCCCTGGTCGGTCACGGCGATCTCGATCTCGTCCCCGCCGGGCACGACCACGCGGCGGGCGGCGATGCCGACGCGGGTGCGGGCGGGGCTGTAGTTGACGGCGTTCTCGACCAGATTGCCCAGCGCTGCGGCGAGCTGGCCCCGGTTCCCCCATATCCGCAGTTCGGCGGTGCCGCCGGCGGCCATGGTGATCTGCTTGGAGCCGGCCTGCTGGCGGCAGCGGTCGATGGCCTCGGCGACCAGCTCGTCCACGCGGACCGGCTCGGCGTCCTCCAGCGGGTCGTCGTTCTGCACCCGGGAGAGGTCGATCAGTTCCTGGACGAGGTTGGTGAGCCGGGTCGCCTCGATCTGCATGCGGCGGGCGAAGTGCTCGACGGCCTCCTGGTCGTCGGAGGCGTCGAGCACAGCCTCAGAGAGCAGGGACAGGGCGCCGGTCGGGGTCTTGAGCTCATGGCTGACGTTGGCGACGAAGTCGCGCCGGACCGCCTCGATGCGGCGGGCCTCGGTGAGGTCCTCCACGAGCAGCAGCACCAGGCGGGAGCCGAGCGGGGCGACCCGCGCGGAGACCGCCAGGGCCTCGCCCCGGCCCGTGCCGCGACGCGGAAGGTCCAGTTCGACCTGGCGTATCTCACCGTCACGGCGGGTGTCCCGCGCCATGTTGAGCATCGGCTCGACGGCGAGGCGGCCGCCCCGGACGAGCCCCAGCGCGTAAGCGGCGGAGCTGGCCTTGACGACGCTGTCGCTCTCGTCCAGCACCACCGCCGAGGAGCTGAGCACGGACAGCACCGTGTCGACGCCCGGGGGGAGCGGGGCGCCGCTGTCGGACCGCAGGGAGGTGCGCGTCGGCTTCTTCTGGTCGCGCTCGCTCCAGCGGAACGCCAGCATGGCGATCACGCCGGTACCGACACCGGCGATCGCGGCAGCTGCGGCGACCGCCGCGTTCACGTCCATGTGTCCAGGTTATGCGGCAGGTCGGACACTCTCCCAGCCGTCGGGGTGCCTCCTCGGCCACTCGTCGCCCAGAGTTCACCGAGGGGCAAGGGCCGGTTCACTTGGCCGGTCGGAATCCGACGCGTACGCCCGTCACGGTGGTGCCGTGGGGTTCGGAGCCGGTCGTCGGCGGGCCCCGGCCTCGGTCAAGGACTGGAGAGGGACACCCATGCGTGACGCGTACCACGAGGAACTCGACTCGATCGGCGAGGACCTGGTCGAGATGGCCCGGCTCGTCGGCTCGGCGATAGGCCGGGCGACGACGGCGATGCTCGACGCCGATCTGAAGCTGGCGGAGTCGGTGATCGCCGCCGACCAGAAGGTGGACGACCTCCAGCACGAGCTGGAGGCGCGGGCCATCGCGCTCCTGGCCCGCCAGCAGCCGGTGGCGACCGATCTGCGGATCGTCGTGACGTCGCTGCGGATGAGCGCGGACCTGGAGCGCTCGGGCGACCTCGCCCAGCACGTCGCCAAGCTGGCCCGGCTGCGCTTCCCGCAGTCCGCGGTCCCGCACGACCTGCACGCCACCATCCTGGAGATGGGCCAGCTCGCGCAGCGCCTGATGGCGAAGGCGGCGGAGGTGATCGTCACCAAGGACGTCGACCTCGCGCTCCAGCTGGAGCAGGACGACGACGAGATGGACCTGCTGCACCGCGCGCTGTTCCAGCACCTGATGGACGACCGCTGGAAGCACGGCATCGAGACGGCCGTCGACGTGACCCTGCTCGGCCGCTACTACGAGCGGTTCGCGGACCACGCGGTGTCGGTGGCGAAGCGCGTCGTCTACCTGGTGACGGGTGAGCACGCGGACGAGATCCAGCAGTCCTCTTCGGTCGAGGGGGCTTAGGAGGGCTCCGGCGCGGGAAGGGCGGGGCGCTCGGCGGCCGGGCGCACGCCCGCGCACACGGCTCGCACACACGTTCCTGCGCGTGTGCGCCGTTGATGCGCCCGTCCGGGTGGGCATGCAATGGGTTGGGGCGGCACGACGTGTCCGTACGCCCCGGTCGCGGGTCCCTCGGTGGACGTGCGGCTCTGTCGTACGCCTTGAGGAGGAACCATGGCCGATTCCCCCATGACCGAACCGGAGCGCGAGGCCCCCGCCGAGGTGGTGCCGCTCACCGTCCTGGGCGCCTGCGGCTGCGGCTCGGGCTGCGGGTGCGGCTGCCAGTCCGGGGCGCCGTGCCAGTGCGGGGGCTGCTCCGGCTGACGCCGCGGGCCGCTGGACCGTACGGGTGACGTACGGGTTACGAGGGTGACGCCTCCGCCTTCGTGACCCGTGCCCCGGCCGGTCGCACCGGTGTGCCGGTCTCCGCGACCGTGGTCTCCGCCGCCGGCAGGCCGCGCATGAGCAGCCAGTAGCCGGCGGAGGCCACCGTGCCCAGGAGGGCGGTGGTCCCCCACAGCCAGCCGGCGCCGAAGTGGTCGATGACCACACCGGACATCAGCGGGGCGATGAGCGCGGCGGCCGACCAGGACAGGGCGTACACCCCCTGGTAGCGGCCCCTGCCGTGGGCCGGGGACAGCTGGACGACCAGGCCGTTCTGCACGGGCGCGTTGATGATCTCGGCGACGGTCCACACGCTGATGGTCAGCGCGTACACCCCGACGGAACCGGCGAAGGCGGTCAGCCCGAACCCGTACCCCGCGAGCAGCGAGGAGGCGACGAGCAGCCGGCGCGGGTCGCGGCTCTGGATGAACCGGGTGACGGGGATCTGGAGCACGACGATCAGGACGCCGTTGACGGCGATCGCCGTACCGAAGTCGGAGCTGCTGAGCCCGTCCGCGCCCATGGCCACCGGCAGGCCCACGTAACCCTGCTGGAAGATCAGCGCGATCACGAACGACAGGCCGACGACGCCCATGAACCGTCCGTCGCGCAGCACGGTGGAGAGCCGTACGCCGTCGTCTGCGCGCACACCGCCGACCGTGGGTCCGCCGGTCCGCTCCGGGCGGGACTCCGGCACCTTCAGGAAGACGACGATCGCGCAGACGAGCGTCATCGCGGCCTCGCCGAGGAAGCCCGCCCGGTAGCTGTACTCGGCGACGAACCCGGCGCCGGCGGAGGAGACCGCGAAGCCGAGGTTGATGGCCCAGTAGTTGAGGGAGAAGGCCCGCACCCGGTCCTTCGCGGGGACGATGTCGGCGATCATCGCCTGGACCGCCGGGCGGGAGGCGTTGCTCGCCATGCCGACGAGGAAGGCGACCCCGGCGATGGCCACCGGATGCGTCATGAACGCGAGCACGGCGACCGCGGCGGCGGTGGAGAGCTGGGCGGCGAGCATGGTGGGCCGCCGCCCGATGCGGTCGGTCAGCACCCCGGCCCCGAGTGAGGAGACGACGCCGCCGAGCCCGTGGAGGGCGGCGACGAGACCGGCGTACGAGGCGGAGTAGCCGCGGTCCAGGGTCAGATACAGGGCCATGAAGGTGGCGACGAACGCGCCCAGGCGGTTGACCAGGGTGCTGGTCCACAGCCACCAGAACTCCCTGGGGAGCCCGGAGACGGTTTCCCGGGTGGCACGGGTGGCCCGTCCGAGACCGGTGGCAGACATACGGGTTCCCCCCAGGGACGTACGACGGATGGCGCCGGGGAAGTAAGTGGTCCACCGACGGTCCGAACATTACGAATCCGTGAGGCCCGGCTGCCACTCGATTGACGGGCGCCGTCAATCGACGGCCCTGTCCGCTCTGTGACCGGTCGCGCGCGGCTCGGACGGGTTCGATTACGCTCGGACTCATGGCCGACGCACCGTACAAGCTGATCCTCCTCCGCCACGGCGAGAGCGAGTGGAACGCGAAGAACCTGTTCACCGGATGGGTGGACGTCAACCTCACCGAGAAGGGCGAGAAGGAGGCGGTCCGCGGCGGTGAGCTGCTGAAGGACGCCGGCCTGCTCCCCGACGTGCTGCACACCTCCCTCCAGAAGCGCGCCATCCGCACCGCCCAGCTCGCGCTGGAGGCCGCGGACCGCCACTGGATCCCCGTACACCGCTCCTGGCGTCTGAACGAGCGCCACTACGGCGCGCTCCAGGGCAAGGACAAGGCGCAGACGCTCGCCGAGTTCGGCGAGGAGCAGTTCATGCTCTGGCGCCGCTCGTACGACACCCCGCCGCCCGCCCTTGAGGACGGCACCGAGTTCTCCCAGAGCGGCGACGCGCGCTACGCGACGATCCCGCCGGAGCTCCGCCCGCGCACGGAGTGCCTGAAGGACGTCGTCACGCGCATGCTGCCGTACTGGTACGACGGCATCGTCCCGGACCTCCTGACCGGCCGCACAGTCCTGGTCGCCGCCCACGGCAACAGCCTCCGCGCCCTGGTCAAGCACCTCGACGGCGTCTCCGACGCCGACATCGCGGGCCTGAACATCCCCACGGGCATCCCGCTCGCCTACGAACTCGACGCGGACTTCCGCCCCCTGAACCCGGGCGGCACGTACCTCGACCCGGACGCCGCGAAGGCGGCCATCGAGGCCGTGAAGAACCAGGGCAAGAAGTAACACCTGCCCCACGAAGGCCCCCGCCCTGCTTGGTCAGGCGGGGGCTTCTTCGTACCCCGAGACCCCCCAGCCGGACGTGACGCGCGTCACCCCGGCCCGTACCCTGTGCGCCATGCGGGGAAGAGCGGGAGGGCGGTTATGGGTGAGCCTTTGAAGACCTTTGTCGGGGGTGCCGAGGTCGAGGTGCCCAACAGCATTCCGGCGATCCGGGACGCGTTGCCGGAGGGGCGGCGGGCGGAGTTCGAGCGGGCCATCAATGAGGCCGGGGTGCATGAGATCCAGGCCGTGATGCGGCACTGGATGCTGGAGGCCGTGCCCGATCCGGAGGCCGAGCGGATTCTGGACCGGCTGGCGCGGGACGAGGCCGAGAGGCGGAGCGTCGCTTGAGCTTCCGGATCTCCTACGCGCCGCCCGCCGACGACACCCTTGCCAAGATGGCGGACGGTGAAACATTCCGGGACGAGATGGCGGCGACCCTGGGGCGTGAGCCGTACGGCCACGGGTCGACCGCCGTCAAGGGGGAGCACGATCGCCGGGAGGCGACGGTCGCCGGGGCGATCGTGCTCTATTACGTCTCCGGTTCGGTCCTCACCGTCACCGTCGTACGGCTCGTTCCGCTTCCTTTTCCCTGACGGGAGGTCAGGCGAGCTTCTTCGCCTGGGCGTCGATCACCGCGGTCGGCAGGTCGAAGTCCTCGCCGGAGCCCGCGGCCGCGAGGTTCATCGAGCTGAGCGTGGCGAGCGTCGCGCCCTGGCGCAGCGCGGTGAGCTTGAGGGTGTTCTTCTCGCCGTCCGACTCCACCGTCACCGTCCAGGCCGCCGCCTCCTCGCCGCCCTTGACCTGCTCCTCCGCGATCTTGGCGACCTTCTGCTTGTCCCCGCCGACGGTGAGCGTGAAGCCGCCCGCGCAGTCCGTCGCGGCGGTGCGCAGCGCGGCGAGCGTCTCCTCGGCGCCCTTGCCCTCGTACGACGCGAGCGTGGTCATCGTGGTCGTGATGTCGAAGGCGGCCTTGAACGCCTCCTCCGGGTCGGCGATGTCCTTGTCCGCGCCCTTCTTCGGCACGCTGGCCACCTTGCGCTGCGTGGTGGCGGCGGGCGTACCGGCCTTGGCGCCCATCAGCGCGTCACCGAAGACGTCGCAGGACTCCTTGTCCGCCGTCACGTCCTTGGCGTCGATCAGGTCGGCCGGACCGGCCTTGGTGATCTCGTGGTCCTTGACGTCGCCCTGCGCCAGCGAGACCTGCTCCAGCTCGGCGGCGGACAGCGGCTTCGCGGGGGCCTCCGCGCCCTTGTCGGCACCCGTCTCCGACGGCTGGGCCGAGGAGCCGGCCGCCTTGCCGCCGTCCTTGTCGTCACTGTCCGAACCGCAGGCGGCGGTGAACAGCGCCAGGGACATCACGGTGGCGGCAACGGCGGTACGGCGTATGACAGTGGGTCGCATGGCCCGTCCTTCTGCTCAAAGTGTTTCGCCCGCACGCGAGCAGCCCCGCCGGGTTCGGCGCGGCTGAAATGGGGGTGCGTGGGGGTGAGCCAACTCTATGAGCCCGCTGTGGTTTGGCAATCCTTTACCTTGGGCATCGCACGTGATCGTGACGACGTCGTGATCACTACGAGGTCGCGCCCCGCCTGGAGGACACGCTCAAGGAGATCGAGTCCGCGACGCGCGTACGGGGGTGACGCGAGGTCAGTCCGCCGGACGCTGGGTGAGGTGCGCGAAGGCGTCGAGGTTACGGGTGGACTCGCCGCGCGAGACCCGCCAGGCGTACTCCTTGCGGATCGCGGTCGCGAAACCGATCTCCAGCAGGGAGTTGAAGGCGCCGTCCGCCGCCTCCAGCACGGAGCCGAGCAGCCGGTCCACCTCCTCGGGCGTCACCACGGACAGCGGCAGCTTGCCGGTGAGGTAGATGTCCCCGAGCTGGTCGATCGCGTAACTCACACCGAACAGACGCAGGTTCCGTTCCAGCAGCCAGCGGTGCACCGCCGCGTCGTTCTCGTCGGGGTGCCGGATGACGAAGGCGTTGAGGGAGAGGCTGTGCGCGCCGACGATTAGTGAGCAGGTGGTCGCCAGCTTGCGGGTGCCGGGGAGCTGGACGACGTAGTTGCCCGGTGCGGGGCTCTCCCATTCGAGCCCGGCGTCGGCGAAGCTCGCTTCGAGGACCTGGGCGGCCCTGGTGGCCTCGTTCTTCGCCGGTACGGGTGCGTCAGCCATGTTTCGAGCGTACGTCAGGCGGTAAGGACGCGCGGTCGGGGGCGTACGGGGGTCACGCGCGGGTGCGCGTCCGCCTGCGGTGTTCCTGGATGGCCGCCGTGTACACCTCCGCCGTGGCGGCGGCCGCCGTGTCCCAGCCGAACCGCTCGGCGTGCTCCGCCGCCGCCCCGCCCATCCGGGCGACCAGCTCCGGCGCCTGCGCGAACCGCTCCAGCGCCAGGGCGTACGCCGCCGGATCGTGCCCGGGTATCAGGAAGCCGCTGACCCCGTCGCGCACGGCCACCGGGAGGCCGCCCACGGCCGCCGCGACGACCGGTGTCCCGGCTGCCTGGGCCTCGACCGCGACGAGCCCGAAGGACTCGCTGTACGAGGGCATGACCAGCACGGACGCGGCCCGGAACCAGTCGGCGAGCTGGTCCTGCCCGACCGGCGGGTGGAACCGCACGACGTCCGCGATGCCCAGCCGGGCCGCGAGCTTCTGCAGCCCCTCCGGCTTCGCGAGGCCGCTGCCGCTGGGGCCGCCGACGACGGGCACCACGATCCGGGACCGCAGCGAGGGATCCCGGTCGAGCAGCACGGCCACCGCGCGCAGCAGCACGTCGGGGGCCTTCAGCGGCTGTATGCGGCCCGCGAAGAGGGGGATCAGGGCGTCCTGCGGAAGGCCGAGACGGGCGCGGGCGGCGGCCCGGCCGTCGCCCGGGCGGAAGCGGTCGAGGTTGACGCCGGGATGGACGACGGCCACGGCCTGCGGGTCGGCGTCGTAGAACCGGACCAGCTCCCCCGCCTCCTCGGCGGTGTTGGCGATCAGCCGGTCGGCGGCGTCCACGATCTGGGTCTCGCCGATGACCCGGGCGGCGGGCTCGGGGGTGTCGCCCTCGGCAAGCGCGGCGTTCTTCACCTTGGCCATGGTGTGCATGGCGTGCACGAGGGGAACACCCCAGCGCTGCGCGGCCAGCCAGCCGACGTGTCCGGAGAGCCAGTAGTGGGAATGGACGAGGTCGTAATAACCGGGGCGCTGACCGGCCCACGCCTGCATCACACCGTGCGTGAAGGCACAGAGCTGCGCGGGCAGCTCCTCCTTGGCCAGCCCCTCGTACGGCCCCGCGTCGACGTGCCGGACGAGGACACCGGGCGCCAGGTCCACGGCGGACGGCAGCCCGCCCGTGGTGGAGCGGGTGAAGATCTCGACCTCGATATTGATGGCGGCGAGCCGCTTGGCCAGCTCCACGATGTACACGTTCATCCCGCCGGCGTCGCCCGTCCCCGGCTGGTGCAGCGGGGAGGTGTGCACGGAGAGCATCGCGATGCGGCGGGGCCTGCGGTGACCTGCGGTGAAGGAGCCGGTGAGACCTGCGGGGAACCTGCGACGTGGTGCGCCACGGCTGGTGCCGAGCCGAGAGACGTACTGGGTCACGTCGTCCGTCCTCCTCGCTGGGCCCCGGTGCCAACGCGTTTCACGGCATGGCACCGAAGGGGCACACGGTCCCTTCGAAGGTGGGGAACAGCGGAATCCCTCCTTTCATTTCCGCTTTGCCAAATCATTACGGGGCAAACGCCGAGGCCGTCCCGATCGTCTCCCGCCCGCCCGGCGCCCGCATCCGCCCGGATCGTTACGCTCTGTGTCATGCGCCCGATCGGCACCGCGACGCGCGGGACCACCAACCCGAACCGGCTGCGCCGCATGGACCGCTGGATCGCCGCCACGCACGGCCCCGCCCTGCGCCGCGCCGACACCCCCGTCGCCGTCGACCTCGGTTACGGGGCCGCGCCCTGGACCGCCGTCGAGCTGCTGGAGCGCCTGCGCACCGCCGAACCGCGCACGGCGGTGGTCGGCATCGAGATCTCCCCGGAGCGGGTCGCCGCCGCGCAGCCGTACGCGCGCGAGGGCCTCACCTTCCGGCACGGCGGCTTCGAGATCCCGTTGCCGGAGCGGCCGGCCCTGATCCGGGCGGCGAATGTGCTGCGCCAGTACGACGAGGGCGAGGTGGCCGGCGTCTGGCAGCGGCTGTGCGAGCGGCTGGCGCCGGGCGGGCTGCTGGTGGAGGGCACCTGCGACGAGATCGGGCGCCGGCACGTGTGGGTGGCACTGGGGCCGGAGGGGCCGCGCACGGTGACCTTCGCGACCCGGCTCGGCTCGCTGGACCGGCCGTCCGATCTCGCCGAACGGCTGCCGAAGGCGCTGATCCACCGCAATGTCCCGGGTGAGCGGGTGCACGCCTTCCTGCGCGACTTCGACCGGGCGTGGGCGGCCGCGGCGCCCTACGCCTCACTGGGGGCCCGGCAGCGCTGGATCACGGCGGTGCGGGCACTCTCGGGCGACTGGCCGCTGACGGACGGGGTGCGGCGGTGGCGCCAGGGCGAGGTCACGGTGGCGTGGGAGGCGCTGGAGCCCGGGGGGTGGTGAGGGGGCGCACTCGGGAGGCGCGAGGGCGCTTCCTGATGTGGGCGCGTGGGCTCTTCCGCATTGCGCCGGGATTCACCCCTGCGGTGGGAACGGCCGGCGGTCATCGTTCGTCGGAGTGAGTGGGACGTCGGGGGGCGTGGGGGTGGCGGGGAGTGACGGAATAGCGAAGTGCCGCCCGAAGGCCGGAGTGTGTCTGCCTCTGTTGCTTTTCAGTACGGCATGGCACGATCTGGTCGACGCCACATGTTACTGACGGTTAATCAGTTTTCTGGAACTGCTCGAACAGTTGGGAACTGCTCGGAGGGGGAGCTCGTGTACCGACGCCACTGTGCCGCCGCCGCGATGACCCTGGTCTGCGCGCTGGCGGTCCTCGCCTCGCCGGTCCAGGCATTCGCCGCGCCGACACCGCCAGGGTCCGCCGACGGCGGCGGGAAGAGCCTGGAACAGGTGCGCGCGGAGATCGACGAGCTGTACCTGGAGGCGGGCGCCGCCACGGACGCGTACAACCTCGCCGAGGAGAAGGCCAAGAAGCAGTCGGGCGAGCTGGTCGAGCTGGCGCAGTCGATAGTCGAGGGCCAGGCGAAGATCACCGCCCTCAAGAACCGGGCCGGCGCCCAGGCCCGCGAGGAGTACCGCAACGCCGGGCTCCCGCCGGGCGCACGCCTCATGCTCAGCGGCGACCCGCAGCTCTTCCTCGACGGCATCAGCCGCACCCACCAGGGCCAGCAGGCCACCAAGGGGCTCCTGGAGGAACTGACCCGGACCCAGCAGGACTTGGAGACCTACACCAAGGACGCCAGCACCAACTGGACCAAGCTGGAAGCCAACCGGGTCAAGCAGGCCAAGGCCAAGAAGAAGATCAACTCGCAGATAGCGGCGGCGAAGAAGCTGGAATCGCGGCTGGAGAAGGAGGAGCGTGCCCGGCTCCTCGAAATGGAGCGGGAGGCGGCGCGGCAGGCGCAGACCTCGTGGCTCGACTCCGGCGCGCTGAAGGAGATCAACCGGGACGCGAGCCCGCTCGGCAAGAAGGCCGTGGCCTTCGCGACCGCGCAGATCGGCAAGCCGTACGTGTGGGGCGCGGAGGGCCCCAAGTCGTACGACTGCTCCGGGCTGACGTCCCAGGCGTGGGCGGCGGCGGGCCGCCCGATCCCGCGCACCTCGCAGGAGCAGTGGCGGCTGCTGCCGCACATCGCGATCGAGGACATGCGCCCAGGCGACCTGATCATCTACCACGCCGACGCCACCCACGTCGGCATGTACGTGGGCAACGGCCAGATCATCCACGCCCCCCGCCCCGGCCGCGACGTCACCCTGGCGGGCGCGGGCTCCATGCAGATACTCGGCGTGGTCCGCCCCGACGCGTAGTCCTTGGGCGGACGGCGGCGGGGGGTGCGGTGCCGCGCCGGCCGCGGGTGCCCCTGGGGGGGCGGGGCTGCGGCGGCCCGTACCGATGCGGGGTGCGCCGTCGCGCCGGACGCCGGTGGCCCTGGCGGGGTGCGGCACGGTCGCGGAGACCGATGCGGATGCAGCGGCGCGTCGCCGCACCGGACGCGGTTGCCCCGGGCGGAGCGGGATGCGGCTGCGGCGGCCCGTACCGATGCGGGGGTGCGCCGTCGCGCCGGACGCCGGTGGCCCTGGCGGGGCGGGGCCTGCGCCGTTCCGGGCCGGGCCGGGACGCGGCGGCGCGGTCGTCGGGCCCGGCGGGGAGGGCGCCCCGGGGCGGCGTCGGGCTCACCCGTCGGCGGCCGGCCCCGGGGCGGGCCTTCGGCGGTCGGGTGTCGGCGCAGCCGACCACGGCCGGGGGCGTGACCTTTGTCATGTCGGGATCGGCCGCCAAGGCGCGGCCCACCGTGCCTGATCCGTGGTGGGACGCGGCTTATGGCGGTGCATATGCCAGGCGCGGCGGGCGGGTCGGCATTCCGTTCCCGTGGTCCGGACCGCTATGGTCCCCGTCTGGCGGGTCGTCGATCGTCGCTCCGCCGCGCCCTCGGGGGGAGGGAAGGAAACCCGAACCGATGCCCGTACCCGTACCGCAGCCGTGTTCCGTGCCCGCCGCGGAGAACAGCTCCGGCGCCGGCCTCACCCTCCTCGTCATCGAGGACGACCCCGCGGGCACCTTCACCGCACCGGAACTCTCCGCCGCGGCCGGTGCCCGGGTCCGTATCCGTTCCGCCCGGAACCTCACCGAGGCCGGCCGGCTCCTCACCGACGACGTGGACTGCATCCTGCTGGACCTGGCCCTGCCGGCCGGCGCCGAGGCGCGGGGCGACGGGGAGGGCGAGGAGGACCGGCTCGCCACCCTCAAGCACGTCCTGCGCATCGCGCCCCGGCACGCCGTGCTCGCCCTCACCGCGGAGGACGACGCCGAGCTGGCCGCCGAGGCGGTCCGGGTGGGCGCGCAGGACTATCTCTTCCGGGGCGAGCTGGACAGCAGGCTGCTGAGCCGGGCCGTCCGCTACGCCGTCGAACGCAAACGGGCCGACGTCGCGCAGCACCAGCTCACCGAGTCCCGGCTGCTCGCCCAGGAGAACGCCCGGCTGGAACGCGGGCTGCTCCCGACCCCGCTCCTCGACGGCTCCGACCTGCGCTTCGCGGCGCGCTACCGCCCGGGCCGCAGCCGCGCGCTGCTCGGCGGGGACTTCTACGACACGGTCCGCACCCCGGACGGCACGGTGCACGCGATGATCGGCGACGTCTGCGGCCACGGCCCGGACGAGGCCGCGCTCGGCGTGGAACTGCGCATAGCGTGGCGCGCGTTGACGCTGGCGGGGCTGTGCGGCGACGAGCTGCTGTCCACACTCCAGGAGGTCCTGGAGCACGAGCGGGAGAGCGAGGAGATCTTCGCGACGCTCTGCACGGTGGACATCGCCCCGGACGGCCGCCGCGCGGGCCTGTGCCTGGCCGGGCACCCCGCGCCGCTGATCGCCCGCCACGGACGGGCGGCGCAGCTGCTCCCGTACGAGGACGGCGGACCGGCCCTGGGCCTGCTGCCGCGTGCGCGGTGGCCGCGCCGGCAGGTGGAGCTGGGCGGGTCGTGGAGCCTGATGATGTACACGGACGGCCTGATCGAGGGCCGCGTCGGCGACGGCACGCAGCGCCTCGGGCAGGACGGCATGGTGGCGATGATCAACCGGCAGCTCACCGAGGGGCTGACCGGCGAGGAACTGCTGGAAGCGGCGGTCACCCAGGTGCGGGAGCTGAACGGCGGCGAGCTGACGGACGATGTCGCGGTCCTGCTGCTCGACCGCGACCAGGACACCGCCCGGCACCGGGCGGCCCCGGGCGGCGCGCGGAGCGTGCACATCCCGCGCCCGCGCCCGGCCGCACCGGCGAGGGCTCAGCGCCCGCCGTTGTAGGGGCCGTACGGGCCGTCGCTGCTGGAGCCGCCGCGCCGGCGGCCACCGCCGCTGACGGCCTTGAGGGCGGGCCGCACGTCCACGAAGAAGACGATCGTGGCGATCAGGCCGGCGAGCTGGAGGAAGAGCCACGGGACCCAGAGGTTCACCGCCACCGCGACGCCGAGGACGATCAGCCAGAACGACTTCTTCTGCTTGTCGGCGGCGCGATAGGCGTCCTCGCGAACCATCAGGGCCATGACGAAAGCGACCACGGCGAGGACGAGCATGGCCGTGTAGATCAGCCCGAGGAACGAATTGAAGCCTTCGAGCAACATGATGTGCACCGCCTAGTCAGTGAAAAGCGCCTCGCGGCCACGGTACCGGGACAACGAACGGGCCACCCGGAATGTGCCCACCCGCCGCCCCGGCACACCTGCCGGCGGCACCGGTGCTACTTGCCGGAGGGCGGGGTGCTCTTCTTCGCGGCGGGCTTCCGCACCGGCGCCTTCTTGGCGGCCACGGGCTTGGCAGCGGCGGGCTTCGCGGCGGCCGGCTTGGCGGTGGCGGCCGGCTTCGCCGTGGTGGCGGGCTTGGCCGTGGTGGCGGGCTTGACGGCGGCCGGCTTCGCGGCGGGAGCCGCCTTCGCGGGCGCGGCCGGCTTCGGGGCGGCGGCCGGCTCGGACTCCTTGCGCGGCTCCACGACGACGGCGATCTCCACGATCTCGTCGGCGGTCTCGCCCCGCCACGTCCGCACAGTGCGCTCACCGCGCTCGGCGACCTTCTCGTACGTCTCCCGGGCCCGTACAGCGTACTCGGCGGCCACGCCCACCCCGCGCAGCGCCAGGTCCTGGGCGTTCTCGCCGAGCTTCTTCAGGTCGGTGTCGACGGCGCCGATCACCTCGGTGACCTTGGCCTGGAACGTCGCCTGCGCCTCGCGGGCCTGCTCGGCGACCTTCTCCTGCACGGCCTTGGGGTCGGTGTTCCGTACGGCCTCGATCCGCTCGGGGGCCTCGGTCCGCAGCTGTTCGAGCAGCGCGGGCACCTTGCGGGCCTGGCGCACGGCGAGGTCGGCGGTGCCGGCGGCGAAGTAGAGGGGGGTCGGGTCGGTGAGGGTCTTGCGCAGGTCATCGGTGATGGCCATGACTGTGGTCCTCCCGGATCATCAGACTGGGTGTGAGGGTGGTGGAGCTCTCAAGCTGTATCGGCAGCACTGCCGTCGGCATTGAAGGGAGCTCCGGCCTCGGGCTCGTCGTCCAACCCGTTCTCCTTGCGGAAGGACGCGTAGATCTGGAGCAGCACGCTCTTCTGGCGCTCGTTGATCGACGGATCGGCGAGGATCACCGCCCGCGTCTCCAGCTCGTCCTGCTGCCGCTCGTCCAGAATCCCGGCCCGTACGTACAGGGTCTCGGCGGAGATGCGCAGCGCCTTGGCGACCTGCTGCAGCACCTCGGCGCTGGGCTTGCGCAGCCCGCGCTCGATCTGGCTGAGGTACGGGTTGGACACGCCGGCGGCATCGGCGAGCTGCCGCAGGGAGAGCTGCGCGCTGCGGCGCTGCTCCCGCAGATACTCGCCGAGATTGCCGACGTTGAGTGAGGCCATGCCTCGATGCTGCCCCGTCTTGCTAACTTTTGCAAGCAGCCGCTTGCAAAAGTGTTCCGCTCCCCCGCAAACGACCTGGCGGAGTCCCGCGAAGCCGGCCGGCCGGTACGGTCCACCGCATGGTTGACGCGTTCGATGTGGCTCAAGCTCTGCGCGGTGGGATACCCGACAGGGCGCGGGCCTGGGCCTTCGTCCGGGACTTTGCCGCGGCGTGGGCGGAGCCGCTCGCCGACGGCGCGGGTACGCGAGCGGAGGAGTTGGAGGGCGCCGAGGAGACGCTGGGGCTCGCGCTGCCCACCGCGTTGCGCGAGGCGTACGCGCTCCTCGGTACGCGTCACGACCTCACCGGCAATCAGGACCCGCTGCTGCGCCCTTCCGAGCTGTTCGTGCACGACGAGTTCGGTGGAGTGCTCGTCTTCCGCAGCGAGAACCAGGGATGCGCCTTCTGGGGAGTACGGCTGCGGGACCTCGATCAGGACGACCCGCCGGTGTTCGTCCAGTCACGGGACGGTTGGGTCCGCTGCCTGGACCGGGTGTCCCTGGCCTGTGTCGAGCTCGTGCTCAGCGAGACGCTGCACGGCCGCGAAGGACGGTTCTACAACGCATGCGAACTTTCCGCCGACCTGATCCGAGAGCTGCCGAGCCGGTTCGCGCCGGTGGAGTTTCCCGCGTACCCGATGTGGACGGGGACGGAGGAGTCACCCGTGTCCTGGTTCTCCGCGCCGGGGAAGCTCTTGCGGCTCGACGGACTGAGTGACCACAGCTGGCTGCACGTTCGGGGAGGCACGATCGCCGACCTGGAGTCGCTCTGCGCCGCCCTCCCCGGCCACTGGGTACGTGAGTACTCATAGCCGTTCTTCCTGCTTTCGCGCCTACCGGTGGACCCGAGCCGGCACCGACGCGCGGTCGACGGCGTCCGTTCAGAAGCCGAGTGTGGCGAGCCAGTCGGTCAGGAGGCGGTTGACCTCGTTGGGGCGCTCCTGCTGGATCCAGTGGCCGCAGCCGTCCAGGAGGTGGGAGGCGGTCAGGGCGGGGAGGGTGGTGGGGTAGGCGTCGATGGCGTCGGCCATCCAGGTGGTGGAGGCGTCCAGTGCGCCGCCGATGAACAGGGACGGCTGTGTGATCGGGGCTCCGCGGTGGGGGGGCGAGGTCTTCCCAGTCGCGGTCCATGTTGCGGTAGCGGTTGAGGGCGCCGGTCAGGCCGGTGCGCTCGAACTCCCCGGCGTAGACGTCGAGGTCGTCCTCGCTCAACCAGGCCGGGAGAACCCCTGCGGGGAAGCGGTCGCGCAGCCGGCCGCCGCCGAGGGTGACGAAGTGCGGGTCGGGTTCGCCCTCGGCGGGCATGGTGTCGGCGGACAGGGCCGCGTAGATGCCGGCGAGCCAGCCCCGGACATCGGGTTCGATCTCCGCCTCGGCGCGGCCGGGCTCCTGGAAGTAGGAGACGTAGAACTCCTGCTCGGGGCCGCCGATCCGGCCCGCCGTCGTACGCGCTCTCGGAGAGGAGAGCGCGGTGGTCGTCGGCCACGACTGGGGGTCCAACATCGCCGCCGCCTCCGCCCTGCTCCACCCCGAGGTCTTCCGCACGGTCGGCCTGCTGAGCGTGCCCTACGCGCCGCCCGGCGGCCCCCGCCCCACCCATGTCTTCGCGAGTTGGCCGGCATCGCGCTCGGCCCCGGGGCCGAGCCGCGTGCCGCGGCGCCGCTGAGCTTCGGCGACGACAAGGCGGTGCTGCCGCCGACCCGGTACGTCGGCGGCCTGCACGCCCACAAGCACGTCCTGCCCGCCCCCGAGAACCCGCCGGCGCGGCCCCGTCAGGTCTCCCACGACGGCCACGAGTGGCTGTGCGTCCTGTACGGGCGGCTGTGGCTCGCCCTCGGCGACGAGGATCTCGTCCTGACCCCCGGGGAGTTCGCCGAGTTCGACACCCGCACCCCGCACGGGGTCGCGAACGCCGGCCCCGGCGGCCCGGTCGAGTACCTGATCATGTTCGGGCCCCAGGGCGAGCGTCTGAGGCCGCGCAGATGATCGTCGAGGAACTGCTGACAGCAGGCTGCTGAACGAGGATGTGCGACAGGACGGGTACGTCGTCCGCCGGGCCGTACGCGTGGGTGAGTTGCGGCCAATCCGTCATGCGGGGATCCAAGCGGGTGGGTCGGACAGCCAGGATGGGCGGATGGGAAGCATCTCGGTACGCCGGCTCGACCTCGGGTACTTCGTCCGGCCCGCCTCCGAGACGGGCGGCCCGCAGCCGCGCGTCGAGCCGGTCCTCGCCTATCTGGTCCGGCACGACGACGGGCTGCTGCTCTTCGATACCGGTATCGGCGACGCGGGCCCGGAGACCGAGGCGCACTACCGGCCCCGGCGGCGTGCGTTGCGGGAGGCCCTGTCGGGGGCCGGTGTCGGCCTCGGCGACATCTCCATGGTCGTCAACTGCCATCTGCACTTCGACCATTGCGGCGGGAACCCCCTCCTGGCCGGCCGGCCCATCCTGGTCCAGGACGTCGAACTGGCCACCGCCCGCGCGGGCGGCTACACCGTCGACGCGCTGATCGATTTCCCCCGCGCGACGTACGAGGAGGTCTCCGGCGAAGTCGAAATCCGGCCAGGGATCCGGATCGTGCCCACGCCCGGGCACACCGACGGGCACCAGTCGCTGGTGCTCCGGCAGAGCGACGGCACGGTAGTGCTCGCCGGGCAGGCGCACGACTTCGCCTCGCACTTCGCGTCCGACCAGCTGGCGCGCCACGCGGCCCTGGAAGGCGTGGAGCCGCCGCTTCCGCCGTATCGGCCCTGGCTGGACCGGCTGGCCGACTTCGACCCGCGTCGCGTGCTCTTCGCGCACGACTGCTCGGTCTGGGAGCCGGCGCGGTCCTGAACGAATCGGAGACCCGGACATGCCCGAACGAGACGACAACCGCGCCGCCCGACGCGTCCTGGACGAGGTCAACCTCGCCCACGGCACGCGGTTCCGGCTGCTGCGGCGGTTCGATGACGGGGTGCAGTCGGGGGCCTGGCTCCTGGACGGTACGGGAGGACAGCGGGCGGTCCTCAAGTGGAGCCCGTCGCGGTCCTGGGCCGGGCAGATCGAGCGCGCCGCCGACGCGGTGGCCAAGGTCCGGGGCGCCTGCTACCCGATGCCGGAATGGATCGCCGTCAGTACGGGTACGGCGGGTTCGGCTACCAGGTCCAGGCGTTCGTGCCGGGGCGCAGCCCGTACCGGGTCGCCGCCGAAGAAGCCCGACCGCTCGCCGCACACGGGCCGGTGGCGCTGCCCACGCCTCCTCCTCAGCCGCGCCCCCTGAGGAACCCCGCCACCACCGCCCCGAACGCCTCCGCGTCGTCCGCCCACGGATAGTGCCCCGCCCCCGGCTGCACGACGAGCGCGGCGTCCCGGAACAGCTCGGCGAACGCGGTCACCGCACTCGGCGGGCTGTTCAGGTCGTACGCACCGGCCAGCAGCAGGACGGGCGCGGCGAGGGAGGCGAGGGCCTTGCGGGTGGCCGGCGGATCGAACGCCCCCTCGGCTCCGAAGAGGGTGACGGACTCCGGGTTGCCGGGGCGGCCCACCGCCTGCAACTCGACCGGCTCCGGGGTGGCGACGACACGCCCTAGGCTCGGCGGCATGGCCTCGTTCCTGCCGCTCCTCATCAGTACCGGCGTCCTCGCGGCGGTCATGGGCCTGCTCGCCCTGCTGGCCGTGCGCGTCAGGCGGCGCGGGCTCGTCGGATCGGCGATGGGGGCCGCGCTGGCCTCGTACGACGAGGCGTTCCGGGCGACCGCCCACGCCTCGTACTACGAGATCCGCGCGCAGGCGGACCGACAGGCACCGATGGCCTCGCCCGACGACGCGTGGCGCCCCGTGAACGCCCGGCCGCCCGCCCGCCGCGCCCAAGGGCCCCGGAGCCCCGGGAGGGCGTTCCTCCGGTGGTGGCGCCGGGGCTGACCCGCCTCAGAACACGTCCGGGCACCACGCCCGCCGCGCCGCCCGGAACACCGGGTCCGCCTTCGCCGCCGCGCCCGGGGTCAGCTCCTCCACGCGGCCCAGCGCCGCCAGCCGCAGGACCGATTCGTCACCGAGCCACAGCGTCCCCAGCTCCCGGACGTCCAGCGCCAGGTCCGCCGAGCGCGTCGTCGGCGCGCAGGTGGCGCCGTCCGGGGTGGCGTCCAGGTGGAAGCGGCCGGCCGCGTGGCCCGCCGCGTCCCGGATCTCCAGGACCAGCGACCCGGGCACCGCGTACGTACGGGCCTCAAGGGCGCGTACGACGTCCAGGACGCGCACCCACAGGAAGTCCGCCTGCGTCACCACACGCGCCGCGCGCGGGTCCGGCAGCAGCAGCGGGAGCAGGTCGTCGGCCGGGCGGATGCCGGTACGGATGGTGGAGATCCAGTCCACCGAGCACAGGAAGTGCCACAGCGCCCGCTCCGCCGCCGGGGTCACCGCGATCATGTCGCGCACCTTCGCGCCGTTCAGCGGCTGCTTCGCGTCGCCCCAGTGGTCGTCGGCGCGGTAGACCAGCATCCCGTCGAGCGTGCCGTCCGCGCCCCGGTACACGGCGTAGAAGGGTTCGGTCCAGTGGTCCTGGGCGAAGACCCCCTCCCCCGTCGTCTTGTCCCACCAGCGGTCGTCCCGGCTCACCGCCCCGTGCTGCCGGGCCCGCAGCCGGTCGTGCAGCGCGGGGCCCAGCTTCCGGATCTCCGCGCCGTCCACCAGGTCGATCCGGCCGCCGTCGCCGTCCGCCGGGACCCGGCGGTGCGGGTCGAGGCCCGTGCGGTGGACGTCGATCTCCCACACGGTCGCCTGGGCCGCCGGGCCAAATCCGTACCTGCCGTAGATCGGGTACTCGGCGGCGATCAGCGTCGCCGCCACGTCCCCGCCCTCCTTCGCCTCCGCCAGGTCCGCCGCCATCATCCGCGAGAGCAGACCGCGCCGCCGGTGGGTCGGCGAGACGGTGACGTTGGTGACCGCGTCGGTCGGCACGGTGGCACCGCCGACCACCGTCAGCTCCTGCGCGAACGAACGGAACGTGGCCACGCACCGCCCCGCGTCGAACGCCCCGCGCGTACGCGAGAGGTCCATGTACGCCTGGCGCCCCGACACCTCTTCCTCCGGCGGCGTGGGCGGCCTCAGGAAGCCGGTGTTCAGGGCGCGCAGCCAGTCGGGGAACTCGGACGGGGTGACGGGGCGGATATCGAGGGCGTTCATGCGCCCCACGCTAGGCAGCGCGGTACGGGATGTCGCCCGGTTTTGGCGCCCGCACGCGCGGGAAGAGCCGAGGGCTCAGAACGCCGCCCGGATCTCCCCCACCTCGGCCCCGCCGCCCAGCAGCGGCGCCCGGCCGATCCGTCCGACCACCGGGGCGTCGATCCCCAGCAGCCCCAGCGCGCGGGCCAGGACCGGGCCCAGTGCCCGGGTCGAGCCGTCGTCGATCTTGAAGGCCAGCGCCCGGCCGTCCGCCAGGGCCACCGCCTGCACGGCCTCCGCGCCCATCTTCGACAGCGTGCCGGGCACCTCGCGCATCAGCCAGGTGTCGGGGCGCCGGGTGCCCGCCACGTACTCCGGGTGCGCCCGCATCGCGTCCGCCACCCGGCGCTCCGCCGTACCCGGCTCGGCCGTGACGAAACCGCGGAACGCGCGCGCCAGGCCCACCAGCGAGACCGCCATCAGCGGCGCCCCGCACCCGTCCGTGCCGACGGCGGCGACCTCCTCGCCCGCGGCCTCCTCCACGACCTGGTGCACCAACCGCTGGAGGGGGTGCGCGGGGTCCAGATAGCCGGCCATGTCCCAGCCGTTGAGTGCGCAGGCGGCGAGCATCGCCGCGTGCTTGCCGGAGCAGTTCATCGTGAGGCGCTCGCGGACATGCCCGGCGGCGAGATACGTCTCGGCCTCCACCGCGTCCAGCGGCAGATCGGGCGGGGTCTGGAGGTCCTCGGGCGACAGTCCGTGCTCGGTGAGCATCTTGCGTACGAGATCGAGGTGGAAGCCCTCGCCGGAATGGCTCGCGGCGGCCAGCGCCAGCCGCTCCCCCGACAGGTCGAGCCCGGCCCGCAGCACCGCCGCCGCCTGCATCGGCTTGTTCGAGGAGCGCGGGAAGACCGGCGCCGCCGGGTCGCCCAGGGACAGCTCCACGCTGCCGTCGGCCGCCAGCACGACCAGCGAGCCCCGGTGGTGGCCCTCGGTGAAACCGGAGCGCACGACCTCGGCCAGCACGGGCAGGCCGGGGGCCGGGTCGGATATGGCGGAGGTGCGGGCTGTGCTGGAGGTCATGGTGGCCTTCCGGGGACGGGCGGGACCCGCCCGTCCCCGGAGGGATCGCCTCAGGCGAGCAGGTCGTCTACTTGTGCTTCCCCGTCACGGTACCTGCGGGCGATCTCCGCGCCGCAACCGTCCGCCGTGCGCTGGAGCCGGTGCCGGCGCCGGGAGACCTGCTGTTCGTAGCGGACCAGCCGCCCCATCGCGGTGTGCAGCTCTTCGTCCGTCCGGGCGTCGAGGTCGGACAGCTCCACCTCGGCCAGCGTCTCGGCGGCCAGCTTGCGGTACTCGTCGCTGCGCGGCGTGGACAGCGTGACGTGCCGGGCGGACGAGCGGTGCGGGGACGGGGCGTCGGCGAGGATCTCCGACAGCCGGTCCACCACCGGCGACTCCGGGTCCCGGCGCCGGGCCAGCTCGGCCTTCAGGATGTCGATCCGCCCCTGCACCAGCCGCCGCACATAGCTGAGATCGGCCTCGTCGCGCTGGGCGTCGCGGCGCAGCGCGCGCAACTCCGGCAGGCGCAGGGCGGCCAGTTCGGCCCGGGTCCCGCCGTCGCCGGTGTCGTCGCCCTGCCCGGTCCGCTGTACGGGCGGGCGCATGGTGCTGATGCTCGTACCGCTGCCCGTGCTGCTGCCGGCACCGGGGCGCGCGACCGGCACTGCGCCCGGGGACTGCCCGGTTCCATGGGTGCTCATGCTTGTGTCCATCCCCTCGACCCGGTGCGTCGGCGCACCGCCTCCCGAGCATCGTGCCACCCCGAGGGGCCTTCTGAGGTTGCTCTGTACCCGTTCGGCCCAAGATAGGTTGGTCTGTATGCGTGCAGTGGTACAGAGGGTGGATGGTGCGAGCGTCACGGTGGCGGACGCCGCGGACGGCGACGGCGGTTCCCGCGTCGTCGGGGAGATAACCGGCGAGGGCCTGTGCGTCCTGGTGGGGGTGACCCACGAGGACACCCCGGAGAAGGCGGCGCAGCTCGCCCGGAAGCTCTGGTCGGTCCGCATTCTGGAGGGCGAGAAGTCCTGCTCCGACGTGAATGCGCCGCTTCTGGTGATTTCGCAGTTCACTCTCTACGGGGACGCCCGGAAGGGCCGCCGCCCCACCTGGAACGCCGCCGCGCCCGGCGAGGTCGCCGAGCCCCTCGTGGACGAAGTGGTGGCGCAGTTGCGGGCGCTCGGGGCGACGGTGGAGACGGGCCGGTTCGGGGCGGACATGCGCGTCTCGCTCACCAACCACGGCCCGTTCACCGTCATCGTCGAGGTCTGAGGAGCCCTACGGCTCCACGACGGTCTCCTGCGCCGCCGCCGTGTCCCCGGCCAGCAGCTGCGCGTCGACCGCCACGTTCCGCTTCACCAGGGCGAGGGCGATCGGGCCCAGCTCGTGGTGGCGGGCGGACGTGGTGACGAAGCCCAGCTGGCGCCCCTCCGGCCCGTCCGACGCGAGCCGGACCGGGGTGCCGGGGCCCGGCAGATGGACCTCGCTGCCGTCCAGGTGCAGGAAGACCAGGCGGCGCGGCGGCTTGCCCAGGTTGTGCACCCGGGCGACGGTCTCCTGCCCCCGGTAGCAGCCCTTCTGGAGGTGCACGGCGACGCCGATCAGGCCCAGCTCGTGCGGGATGGTGCGGTGGTCGGTCTCGAAGCCGAGCCTCGGCCGGTGCGCCTCCACGCGCAGCGCCTCGTACGCCAGCACCCCGGCGACCGGGCCGTGCTCCGCCGCGTACGCCTCCAGCTCGGCGCGCGGCAGGAACAGGTCGCGGCCGTGCGGGGTCTCGCGTACGACGGCCCCGTCCGGGACCTCGGCGATCGAGCCGGCCGGGAGGTACACCACCGCGAAGTCCTCGGTGCGGTCGGCGACCTCCACCCGGTAGAAGAACTTCATCGACTCCAGGTAGGCGATGAGGTCGTCCTGCGTACCCGGTTCGACGTGCATCCACACCGTCTCGCCGTCATCCACGAGATACAGGGCGTGTTCGATGTGGCCGTTCGCGCTGAGGATGAGCGCTTCGGTGGCCTGGCCCGGGGCGAGCTCGGTGACGTGCTGCGTGATCAGGAGGTGCAGCCAGGCCAGCCGGTCGCCGCCGGTGACGGCGACGACGCCGCGGTGCGAGAGGTCGACCAGGCCCGAACCGTCGGCGAGGGCGCGCTGCTCGCGGAACAGGTCGCCGTAGTGCGCGGCGACGCCTTCGTCGCAGCCCTCGGCGGGGACGGCGCCGGGCAGGGACAGCAGGGGGCTCTTCATGCGACCAGCGTACGACTGGTTTTCGGACCCCGGCGGCCCGGTGCCTCAGGCGCCGGCCGCCGGTGCCGGGCCGACGGCGTCCGGGTCGTCCTTCGCCGCCTTCGCCGTGCAGTCGGCGCAGCGGCCGAAGATCGCGAAGTGCTTCATGTCCGTCTCGAATCCGAACGCGCCGCGCAGCTTCTCGGTGAACTCCGCGACGACGCTCACATCGGCCTCGATCACGTCCGCGCAGTCCCGGCACACCAGGTGGATGTGGTGGTGCCGGTCGGCCAGGTGGTACGTGGGCGCGCCGTGCCCCAGATGGGCGTGGCTGACCAGCTCCAGCTCCTCCAGGAGCTCCAGCGTCCGGTAGACCGTCGAGATGTTCACGCCCGACGCGGTCCGGCGCACCTCGGAGAGGATGTCGTCGGGCGTCGCGTGTTCGAGCGTGTCGACGGCCTCCAGGACCAGCTGGCGCTGCGGGGTCAGCCGGTAACCGCGCTTCCGGAGGTCGGTCTTCCAGTCGGTGCTCACCACAGCCCCCAGTGTAGGTCCGGGCGGACGGCTACTCGGCGGAAACGGCGGCTACTTGAAGAAGGCGATCCCGTCGTCCGGCAGGTCACCGAGGCTCTTGGCCATCGCCTCGACCTCCTCGGGCGTGACGGTCTTCTTCAGGTGCGCCGACATGTACGGCCGCAGCTCGACCTCGGGCGTCGCCTTCTCGCCGACCCACATCAGGTCGCTGTTCACATAGCCGTAGAGCCGCTTGCCACCGCTGTACGGGCCGGAGGCCGCGGTGCGGGCGACCGCGTCGGTGACCAGGTCGATCTGCGGCTTCTTGTCGGCCAGCTCGCCGTACCAGATCTCGATGACGCCCTGGTCGCGGGCCATGACGACCTCGACCTTGCGGTCCTTGTCGATGCGCCAGTAGCCGGTCTCGGTCTCCAGCGGGCGGGCCTTGTTGCCGTCGGCGTCGAGGACCCAGGAGTGCGAGGTGTACTCCAGGAAGTCACGGCCGTCGTGGCGGAAGGTGACCTCCTGGCCGAAGTTGCACTTCTCGGCGCCCGGGAAGTCGGAGACGCCCGCGCCCACCCAGTTGCCCAGGAGGAAGGCCAGCGGGACGAGGTCCGGGTGGAGGTCGGACGGGATCTCGATCATGAGCGGCTCAGTCGATCTGTGAGGCGGGAGGCGGGAACGCCGGGAACGGGGAGGTGGTCAGCGCTGACCCTGGTACAGCTTCTTCACGGTCACGGCGGCGAAGGCGAGGACGCCGACGCAGACCAGGACCAGCAGGGCGGAGAAGAATGCCTCAAGCACGGGGGGCTCCTCGGACGAGCGGTATGGCGGCAGTACAGGGCAGTACAGGACCGGGCCCCAGCCTAATAGGTGGGGCCCGGTCCCGCCGTTCCGGGGCGGGTCAGCCCAGGAGCTGGTTCTGGAGGATGAGCGTCTGGTGGAACGGCACGCCGGGCGTCCCGGCACCGCCCTTGCGGGACTGGACGACCACGGCGAGGGTGTCCCCCGCGATGACGAAGCCCGTCCGCACCTGCGCGGCGCCATAGGGCTTCGGCTCGCTGAAGACGTACGAGGCCGTGGCCTCCACCTTCCCGCCGCCCTTCCAGCTCTCGTCGAGCTCCATCTCGTGCGCGCCGAGCATCTCGTCCCCGGCCGACGCCCCGATGAAACGGTCGTCGCGGTAGGCGTCGGCGTCGTCCGCCGAGCTGAACTGGAGCAGGTAGATCCGGTTCGACGTGCCGTCGGGCATGGTCCAGCCGCGTGCCGCGATGTGCCGCAGGGTGCCCTCGCGCAGGGTGTCGCCGATGCCGGCGCGGCCGCCCTCGGTGAACTCGGACGTGAACTGCTCGGTGCCGACCCAGCCGCCCTTGAGCTTCTTGTCCACCGTGGCCCCGGCCGGGGCGGGCAGCAGCAGCCCGCGCAGGTCGGCGTGGTGGATCTCGGACGGGTTGCCGTCGCTGTAAGGGCGCGGTTTGTCCGCCGGGAGCGCGGGAAGGGCGAGGGCCGGGTAGTCCCAGCGCCCGTCGTCCTCGGTGGCGAGACCGGGCACGTCGGTGCGCTCCATCGAGGTGATGCCGTACGCCGTACCCGCCCCGGCCGCGCCGAACACCAGCACGGCGGCGGTCCACCGCGCCACGGCCCGCAGCACCCGGCGCGGCGGCCGGGGCCCCTGCGCCACGGGGGCCGGCGGCAGCGGCGGCATGGGCGGGAGGTCGGGGGCCGGCGGCGGCGCCACGGGCTCGGGGCCGGTCGCGGGCGCGGGCGCGGCCGTCTGCTCGGTCATACGTACTCCCCCGGGGACGTGATGTGCTTCAGCTGGTCCTTCACCAGTTCGGCGACGGCCGACTTGCGGAACGGCTCGGTGCCCGACGCCGAGAAGGTGACCATCACCTCGCCCTCGTACGCCATGCAGAACATGCCCTCGATCCGCCGGTCGTCGTCCTTCGGGTCGAGGAAGCAGGAGGCGTTCTTCGTATGGCCGGCGATCTTCGGGCCGTCGCGCAGGACGTCGATGCTGTCGAAGAGCTCGTGCCGGAAGGTGTAGAGGTCCCGGACGGCCTTCTTGTCCTTCATCCGGACCAGCTGGGTGTCGATGACCAGGTCGTTGTCGTGCGAGGCATACGTGCGGACCGCCAGGCCCTGGATGCGGAGCTTGTCGATGCGCTTCTCGAACTCCCGCCGCTGCCGGCCCGACAGGCCGCGCCCGCCGTCCTTCATCTCGGCGGTGGCGGCGGCACCGCTGAGCTCGGCGTCGTTGCCGTACGTGCCGGAGTCCGGGCCGAGCCGGTAGCCGGCCGGGACGGGCAGCAGCAGCTTGCTCAGCTCGGTGGTGGCCCTGCCCCTCACCAGGTCCCCGGCGGGGTCCTTGGCCGGTTCGTGGGCGGGCTTCTGCCACAGCCGCGTCGGGACGGTGCGGTCCGCGTTGTCGACGGTGACCTTCGTGTACGCGGCGGCGCCGCCGACCGCGGCGAGCACCAGCACGACGGGGAGGACGCCGAGGACCACCCGGCGTGCCCTGCCCTTCCGTACGGGAGCGGGCGCCGCGAAGGGGTTGTCGTCGTTCACCGGCGGGACGGGCCCGGGGGTGTTGTCGTCGTTCACAGGCGCTCCAGCTGTCGCTCGGCCAGCGTCCGGATGTCCTTCTTGCTGATCGGAGCGCTGTCGTAGATGTGGATGTCGACCATCACGTCGCCCCGGCTGAAGATCGCCCTGGCCTGGTAGAAGGGCAGATATCCGGCCTTGCGCTCGGCCGGGAAGAGGTAGTAGCGGCCTTCCGCGCTGCCCTTGATGGCGGTGCCCTCGTTACCGGCGGCCTTCTCGTCGGGCATGTACGAGCGCTGGTCCTCCGCGTGCGCGGCGGCAGCTGCGCCCGAGCTGAACTGCACCAGGTACACGTCCGCCGCGCTGTACTCGCCCTTCTTCCAGGACGTGCCCGCGACCCGGCGGAGGCCCTGGTCGAGGAGGTCGCCGTACATGTAGTCCTCGTTCTCGAAGTTCAAGGCGTAGCTCTCCACCCCCAGCCACCCGTCCTGGGTGAGGGCGGTCAGGCCCTTGTCCTCCTGCCAGCCCTTCGGCCGGGGCACGATGAGCTTGCGCAGGTCACCGTCGGTGCGGAGCCGGCGGTCCTGCGAGGCCGGCAGCGGGTCGGGCGCCTTGTCGGCGGGCAGGGCCTTCGCCGGGTACGCCAGACCCGGCTGCGAGAGCGCGGCCAGGGGCGTCGGGGCGCGGTCGGCCTGCACGCCGTAACCGGTCGCGATGCCGCCGGCGAGGCCGAGCACGGCCGCGGCGGCGATGATCAGGGTCGTACGCCCGCGCGGGCGCCGCTTCACGACGGCGGCGGGCTCTGCCGCGGGCTCGGGACGCTCCCCCACCTCGGCCGCATCGACGGGCGGCTCGGGCTGCCCGTCGGAAATGCTGTCTTTCGGATGCAAAATGGGTCCCCCCACGAGACCTTGAAGCACGGATTCCGTTATCCGCGCACACAACTGACCCACAGGTTCCGGGTGGGGTTGTGCGGCCGAGGATTACAGTTCCGTATATGCCGAAGAAGCTCGTGATCAAGGTGACCGCAGGTGCCGACTCCGCCGAGCGCTGCTCGCAGGCGTTCACGGTGGCGGCGGTGGCCGTCGCCAGCGGGGTCGAGGTTTCGCTCTGGCTGACCGGGGAATCGGCGTGGTTCGCCCTGCCGGGCCGCGCCGCCGAGTTCGAACTGCCGCACGCCGCACCGCTGCCGGACCTGATCGAGTCCATCCAGGCCGGCGGCCGGATCACCCTGTGCACGCAGTGCGCGGCCCGGCGCGACATCACCGAGGAGGACGTCCTGGAGGGCGTGCGGATCGCCGGGGCGCAGGTCTTCGTCAGCGAGATCATGGCCGACGGCGTACAGGCGCTCGTCTACTGAGCGGCCCGCTCAGCCGCGCCGCTTCCGGCCGTCCAGCTCGTCCCACCACGCGTCCGACTCCGGGTCGCCGGTGGCGCCACCGCCTTTGCGTGGCCGAGTGTCACCGGGCGGCGGCTGCGGCGGCGGCTGCTGCTCCTGCCCGCCGGGCTCGTCCCACCAGCGGTCCTCCGGCCCCTTGCGGTTGCCGACCATCGCCGCGACGGGCGGGATCACCATCGCGACCACACACATCGCGATGGCGGCGGGCATCGACCAGAGCCTCACGAAGGCCCAGGCCGAGACGAAGAGGACGAGGCATACGCCCATCAGTACGAAGTAGGCGCGCCGGCGTCGGCGGTACATGAGTCCAGCGTAGGCCCGATCGGCCCGCTCGGCCGGTCCGGAGCAAACCCGCACTTCGCGCGGGCAGCACGAAGGGCCGTACCCGTGCCAGGCAAGCGTCCAAACCCCCTGGGGTACGGCCCTTCGGCCGGTCATCGGCTGTCGCCGACGGTCGTGCTAGACGGCGATGGCCACCTCGGCCAGGCCACCGGTCTGCGCGACCACCGTGCGGTCGGCGGTGCCGCCGGGGACGAGGGCGCGAACGGTCCAGGTGCCCTCGGCCGCGTAGAAGCGGAACTGGCCGGTCGCCGAGGTCGGGACCTCGGCGGTGAACTCGCCGGTCGAGTCCAGCAGGCGGACGTAGCCGGTGACGGGCTCGCCGTCGCGGGTCACGCTGCCCTGGATGGTGGTCTCACCGGGCTTGATGGTCGAAGCGTCGGGGCCGCCGGCCTTTGCTCCACACATGGTTCAGTCCTTCTGCTCGGGGGAACGTGCTGATCCGGGTCGTACGGATTACTTGTTGGCGCCGAGCTCGATCGGCACGCCGACGAGGGAGCCGTACTCGGTCCACGAACCGTCGTAGTTCTTGACGTTCTCCTGGCCGAGCAGCTGGTGCAGCACGAACCAGGTGAGCGCGGAGCGCTCGCCGATGCGGCAGTACGCGATGGTGTCCTTCGACAGGTCGACCTGCTCGCCCTCGTAGAGCGCCTTGAGCTCTTCGTCGGACTTGAAGGTGCCGTCGTCGTTGGCGTTCTTCGACCACGGGATGTTGCGGGCGCTCGGCACGTG
Organism: Streptomyces sp. NPDC097595; assembly: GCF_044761525.1. Lineage (NCBI taxonomy): Bacteria > Bacillati > Actinomycetota > Actinomycetes > Kitasatosporales > Streptomycetaceae > Streptomyces > Streptomyces sp. NPDC097595. The sequence continues at coordinate 217,605 of NZ_JBIWCN010000010.1, forward strand.
GCCGGGGCGCTGCGACTGCTCCTGCGGGAGGTGCGCCGGGGCGAGCAGCTTGCCGCTGAACTCGTCGGGCGACCGCACGTCGACCAGGTTCTGGGTGCCGATGGCCTTCACGACGTCGTCGCGGTAGGCGCGGATCGACTCGTCCTGCGGCTGGGCCTGGTACTGCGTGGCCGGGCGGGACGGCACCTGGTCGCCGTCCACGAGGTCGCGGGAGTCGAGCTCCCACTTCTTGCGGCCGCCGTCGAGCAGGCGGACGTCCTGGTGGCCGTAGAGCTTGAAGTACCAGAAGGCGTAGGACGCGAACCAGTTGTTGTTGCCGCCGTAGAGGACGACCGTGGTGTCGTTGGCGATGCCCTTCGCGGACAGCAGCGCCTCAAAACCGGCCTGGTCGATGAAGTCGCGGCGGACCGGGTCCTGGAGGTCCTTGGTCCAGTCGATCCGGATCGCGTTCTTGATGTGGTTCTTCTCGTACGCGGAGGTGTCCTCGTCGACCTCGACGATGGCGACCTGCGGGTCGTCGATGTGGGCCTCGACCCAGTCGGCGTCTACCAGGACGTCACTGCGGCTCATTGTGTTTCTCCTCCGGGGCAGTCTGCGGCGAGATGGTGCACGGGTCGTGCGTGATGCGGATGTGCGGGGCGCGGGCCCGTATCCACGGGCGGCATGCGCGAGGGCCCCGACGTGCGGTCGAAGGGCCTGGGAATGCGGGAAACCGGGCGTCCCGCTCAGACAGTGCGACAGAGCATGGCGGCGACGCGGCACAGGTCCACTGCCCGCCGCTTCGTGAGATCCGCCTGGCCACCCTGAGGGAGGCCGCCCATAGAGCACTGCATGGGACCGATCGTAGGGAGGTACGGGCGGACATGTCACCGCCGTGTCGCATAGTGAGACAGGATCGTCCGCAATGCGGAACGCCCGCCGCTACGACACAGGTCCGGCACCGCCGCGCGAGGCGTCGGAGTGCTCGGCCATCTGCGGACCGGACCGGTCCGTCTCACTATGTGGCTGGGGCGGCCATCCCTACCCGCTCGCGGGCCCGGTCATCCCGCCAGGCGCACATCGGTGCCGGTCACCGAGATCTCCAGACCGTCCTCGGTCGGCTGGATCTTCTCCAGCTTCAGGCCGTTCGGCAGCCCGCCGACCTCGCGCTCGAAGTCGGTCTTCTCGCGGACCAGCTTCTCCAGGCCGGGAATGCCTTCACCCGGCACCTTGTCCGCGTGGACGCGGACGGTGCGGCCGTCGAGCAGCGTGACGGTGGACAGGACGCTGCGCGAGATCGGGCGCCCCAGCACGTTGACCGTCCCGGTCACCTTCACCTTGTTCTTGCCGCCGTACTCGACCTTGACGCCGTCGCTGGCGGCCTTGGTGAGGTCCTCGTACGAGATGACGGCCGCCCCGGTGGCGCGGTCGGCGACGGCGCCGGAGAAGCCGTCGGTCAGCCGCACGTCGTCCAGTTCGGCGTTCATGGTGGAGATCCGCAGCGTGCGTCCCCCGGCGCGGGTCTCGATGCCGGTGATCTTCACGTCGACCTCGTCCAGCTCCGAGCCGGCGAGCTGGGTGAGGAACGGGAAGCCCTTGACGGAGATGTCGGTGGAGTCGATCCGCGCGCCCGGGATCTCCACCCGGTCCTCGGCCTGCGATTCGGCGATGTTCACCGCCACCCGGTCCACGGCCACGAACAACGCCGCCAGGATCACCAGGGCGATGACCCATATTCGCAGTGCACGCATGCCTGTCCTTCCCCCCACCCCTGCCGTCCGTACGGCGTGATCGACGTGCGAAAGCCCCCCAACGGTTCCCCGTGGAGGGCTTCGCCATGCGGAGCGAGCGGTACGGATTCGAGCGGTACGGGACTACGTCAGTACGCGGCCCAGCACATAGACGGCCGGCGCCGCCGCGGTCAGCGGCAGGGCCACACCCGCCGTCATGTGCACGAAGCGTGACGGGTAGTCATAGCTCGCGACCCGCAGTCCGACCAGCGCGCAGACCCCGGCGGCGAGGCCGAGCAGCGCACCCTTCGCACCCAGGTCCGTGACGGCCCCCGCCACCGCTCCCGCCCCCGCCGCGACGGCCAGCGCGGCCACCACGGACACCGGCGCGGGCAGCGGCAGCGCCCGTACGAGCACGGCGGCGGCGACCGCGACCGCGCCCACCGTCACGGCGTCCGGTACGGCCGCGAGATGGCCGGCCGCCAGCACCGCGAGGGCGGCCGAGGCGACGGTGGCCATGAGGCCCTGCATCCGCTCGTCCGCGCCCGCCCGGCTGCGCAGCTGGAGGACCACGGTGAGCAGCACCCAGACGCCCAGCGTGCCGATGATCGCGGCCGGACCGTTCTCCCGGCCCGCCGCGAGGAGCGCCACATCGGCGACCAGGCCGCCGGCGAAGGCCAGCGCGATGCCCTGCCGGGCCGGCCACATGCCGTTCAGCCGGAACCAGCCCGCCGCCGTCACCGCCTGGAGCAGCACCAGCGGGACGGCCAGCGCGTACGAGCCGACCGCCGCGCCGAGCGCGAGGAGCAGCCCGAGCACCGCGGTGATCGCGGCCGGCTGGATTCCCGGCGCGATGATCGGGGAGCGCCCCTCGGCCCGGGCGCGCTGCGCGTCGGTGATCCGGGCGTTCCCGAGGGTGGTGGGCGCGCTGTACCCGTCGTCGCCGGGGCCGGCGGGAGCGGCGGGGACCGGGGCGGGCGCGGGCGGCGCGGGCTCGGCGTGGACCTCGGGCGGCAGCGGGTAGGAGCCGGTGCCGACGGGGGCGGCGTGCGCCCCGTGCTGCGCGGGCCCGTCCGTGCGCTGCACCGTCGGCTGGTACTGCGTGTCCCAGGTCTGCCCCTGCCAGGTCTGGGCGGCGCCCTGGTCCTGCTGCCCGGCCGAGGGGTCCGGGTACGCCTGCTGCGGATACCCCTGCTGCTGCGGGTAGCCGTAATGCTGCTGGTCCTGGCCGTACGCGTACTGCTGCTGCGGGTCCTGCCCGTACCCGTACTGCGGCTGCTGTTCCGGGCCCTGGTCGCCCTGGTAGTACGGATGCTGCTGATCGTTGCTCATGTGCTGGGGTTCACCCTCCTGCGAACGGCGGGAGCACCTCGACCGTGCCGCCCTCGGCAAGGCGTACGGTCTCATGGCTCCGGGTACCGACGGGATCGCCGTCGATGAGGAACGAGCACCTTCGCAGCACGCTGCTCAGCTCGCCGGGGTGCCGCTCGCGCACCGCGTCGAGCGCCTCCTTGAGGGTCGCGGCGGCGTACGGCTCCTCCGCGGTCCCGGCCGCGGCCTTGGCGGCCGCCCAGTAACGGATCGTTCCCGCGGGCATGGCGGCGCTCCTTTCGTTCCGTTCCTCCGGTGCCGGTTCGGGGGACACCGGCCCCCCATCATCGTTCACCGTCGCGCCACCCAGTCGGCGATGCGGGTGAGCAGGCTCTCGTCGGCCGCGTTCTCCGCGTGCCCCATGCCGCGCTCCAGCCACAGCTCCGCCGCGTCGCCCGCGGCGGCGGCGAGCATACGGGGGTGGTCGAGCGGGAAGTACGGGTCCCGGTCGCCGTGCACGATCAGCAGCGGGGCCGGGGCGATGAGGGCGGCGGCCTCCACCGGGGAGAGCGGGACCGGGTCCCACGCCTCGCGGTGGATGCGCGTGCGGAAGCCGTAGCGCCCGACGAGCCGTCCGGCGGGCCGGGTCACCATCCAGTGCAGGCGGCGCATCGGAGCCGTCCCCCGGTAGTACCAGCGCGCGGGGGCGCTCACGGACACCACCGCGTCCGCGTGCGCCCCCTTGCGCGCCCCTATGCGCCCCACGCGCTCCGCAACGTCCCGGTCCGCGCCGCCGTCCCCACCGGACGCCCCTGGGGACGCGTACAGCGCGCCGTGCCGCAGCACCACCGAGCCGCCCATCGAGAAGCCGACGGTCACCACACGCCGGTGTCCCAGCGAGCGCGCCCAGGCGACCGCCGCCGCCAGGTCCAGCACCTCGCGGTCGCCGACCGTGGAGAACCCGCCGGACCTGCCGTGACCCCGGAAGGAGAACGTCACCACCGCCGCGTACCGGGAGAACGCGCGCACCGCCCTCCGCACCGCCGGGCGGTCCGCCGAACCGGTGAATCCGTGCGCGACGACGATCGCCGTCTCCCCGCCGTCATCCCCCGTACACGGGTCGTACACCGCCTCGATCCAGGTCCCGTCATCCGCCCGCAACGCGGCCCGCAGGGGCACCCGCGTGACCGAGCGAACAGCGAAATCCGGAATTCTCCCCTCTGACACAGAACTCATGTGGGTTATTCTCCTGTGAAGAGGATCCGGGCAGAGCAGCCCCCGGATCCTTTTGTGCTTTCCGGACGTTGTTACGGCGACGTTTCGACAAGCTCAGCGAACCGTACGAAGCAGAGCCGCATACTCCCCCGGGCACCGCCCGGGAGTGCCCCTCTCGCAGGGAACGAGGAGGACCGATCTTCATGGGCGAGCCGACCACGCACCATCAACGACCGACGAACCGGGCAGGTGGGCGGCGATGAGCTCTCTGCTGCTCCTGACCAATGCCCTCCAGCCGTCGACGGAGGTGCTTCCCGCCCTCGGTCTCCTGCTCCACAGCGTGCGCGTCGCACCCGCCGAGGGCCCCGCGCTCGTGGACACCCCGGGGGCCGACGTCATCCTCGTGGACGGGCGCCGCGACCTCCCCCAGGTCCGCTCGCTCTGCCAGCTGCTGCGGTCCACCGGGCCCGGCTGTCCGCTGATCCTCGTCGTCACGGAGGGCGGCCTCGCGGCCGTCACCGCCGACTGGGGCATCGACGACGTCCTGCTGGACACCGCGGGCCCCGCCGAGGTCGAGGCGCGGCTGCGGCTGGCGACCGGCCGGCAGCAGATCACCGCGGACGACTCCCCGATGGAGATCCGCAACGGCGACCTCTCGGTCGACGAGGCGACGTACAGCGCGAAACTGAAGGGCCGGGTCCTCGACCTGACCTTCAAGGAATTCGAACTGCTCAAATATCTGGCGCAGCACCCGGGCCGGGTCTTCACCCGCGCCCAGCTGCTCCAGGAGGTCTGGGGCTACGACTACTTCGGCGGTACGCGCACGGTCGACGTGCACGTACGGCGGCTGCGCGCCAAGCTCGGCCCGGAGCACGAGTCACTGATCGGGACCGTACGGAACGTGGGCTACCGCTTCGTCGCGCCCGAGAAGGTCGAGCGGGCGGCCGAGGAGGCCAAGGCGGCCCAGCGGGGTGTCACCCGTTCGGAGCAGCCGGCCGTTGCCGAGGTCACGGAAGAAGCCCCGGTCCGGCCTGCCAAGAGGTAGTTCCATCCGCGTAGACTGCCGCGCGTGGCCAAGGTGACGCGGGACGATGTGGCGAGACTGGCGGGGACGTCGACCGCGGTGGTCAGTTACGTCATCAACAACGGACCCCGGCCGGTCGCCCCGGCCACGCGCGAGCGGGTGCTCGCCGCGATCAAGGAGCTGGGCTACCGGCCCGACCGGGTCGCCCAGGCCATGGCCTCGCGGCGGACCGATCTCATAGGGATGATCGTGCCGGACGCCCGGCAGCCGTTCTTCGCGGAGATGGCGCACGCGGTCGAACAGGCTGCCGCCGAGCGCGGGAAAATGGTCCTCGTCGGCAACTCCGACTACCGCGACGAGCGCGAGGTCCACTATCTGCGGGCCTTCCTCGGTATGCGGGTCTCCGGTCTCATCCTGGTCAGCCAGGGCCCCAGCGAGCGCGCGGCGGCGGAGATAGAGGCGTGGGACGCCCGGGTCGTGCTGCTCCACGAGCGGCCCGAGGCCATCGACGACGTCGCGGTCGTCACGGACGACATCGGCGGCGCCCAGCTCGCCACCCGCCACCTCCTCGAACACGGCAACGCCTACGTGGCCTGCCTCGGCGGCACGGAGGAGACCCCCTCGGTCGGCGACCCGGTCGCGGACCACGTCGAGGGGTGGCGGCGCGCGATGCACGAGTCGGGCCGCTCGACGGAGGGCCGGCTCTTCCAGGCCCCGTACAACCGCTACGACGCCTATCAGGTGGCGCTCGGCCTGCTCTCCGGGCCGGACAGGCCGCCGGCCATCTTCTGCGCGACGGACGACCAGGCGATCGGCGTGCTGCGGGCCGCCCGCGAACTGCGCATCGATGTGCCGGGCGAGCTGGCCGTCGCCGGCTTCGACGACGTCAAGGAGGCCGGGCTGACCGATCCGCCGCTCACCACGGTCTCCTCGGACCGCCCGGCGATGGCGCGGGCGGCGGTGGACCTGGTCCTCGACGACTCGCTGCGGGTGTCGGGGTCGCGGCGGGAGCGGCTGAAGCAGTTCCCCTCGGCGCTGGTGGTCCGCCGCTCGTGCGGCTGCGGAGAGCCGCCGGCGTCCGCCTGAGCCCCGGGCTCCCTCTCACGGGCCCGGGCTTTATATCGGGCATACGCGGTTCTGCCGGGCTTCTCAGGGCGCCCTCACGCTCCTCTCATCTTGGCCGGACAGGCTCATAGACATGACAGAGAGCCAGCGCCCGAGCGGCGAGTACCCGATGTACCCCTCGTACGGCAACGGCGAAGCGGCCTACCCGCCGCCGCCGTCATACCAGCCCGCCCAGCCGGTCTTCCCGGACCCGATGGGCCCCGGAGTCTCCGAGCCGCCCGCCCCCCGCCGCCGGGTCCGCAGGCCGGTCGCGCTCCTCGCCGCCGTGGCCATCGCGGCGGCGGTCATCGGCGGCGGCACCGCCACGGTGATCGGCAGGCTCGCCGACGACCCCGCCACCACGGCCGCCGGGGGCGGCGTCGTCCCGGGCACCACCGTTTCGCAGAGCGACAAGGGCACGGTGTCCGGGGTGGCCAAGGCCCTCTCGCCGACCATCGTGGAGATCGGCGCGACCTCGACGGCCGGCCAGTCAACCGGTTCGGGCGTGGTCATCACCTCGGACGGCGAGATCGTCACCAACAACCACGTCATCGCGGACGCGTCGCAGATCAAGGTCACCCTCAGCACCGGCAAGACGTACACCGCCGACGTCGTCGGCACCGACCCCGACAAGGACCTCGCGCTGATCAAGCTCCAGGGCGCGAGCGGCCTGAAGACGGCCACGCTCGGCGACTCCTCCCAGGTCGCCGTCGGCGACGAGGTCGTCGCGATCGGCTCGCCCGAGGGCCTGACCGGCACCGTCACCAGCGGCATCGTCTCCGCCCTCGACCGCGACGTCACGGTCGCCAAGGAGGGCGACAACGGCCAGAGCCAGGGTCAGGGTCAGGGTCAGGGCCAGGACCAGCAGGGCGGCGGGCGCCAGTGGCCCTTCGAGTTCGGCGGACAACAGTTCAACGGCGACACCGGCGAGTCCACCACCACGTACAAGGCCCTCCAGACCGACGCCTCGCTCAACCCGGGCAACTCCGGCGGTGCGCTGATCAACATGAACGGCGAGATCATCGGCATCAACTCCGCGATGTACTCGGCGAGCTCCGCAGCCGGACAGGGCAGCTCCAGTGCGGGCAGCGTCGGCCTCGGCTTCGCCATCCCGGTGAACACCCTGAAGGCCGACCTCGACACCCTGCGGGCCGGGAACGGCTCCTGACCGTACGGGGCTGAGAAACTGGGGCCGCCCGCGCGCTCCGGCCCGTACGACCGAGAAGAGGATTAGACAGCGATGAGCCCCGCCGAAGACGATCCGCAGCGCATCCTGATCGTCGACGACGAGCCCGCCGTGCGCGAGGCCCTGCAACGCAGCCTCGCCTTCGAGGGATACGGCACCGAGGTCGCCGTCGACGGCCTCGACGCCCTCGCCAAGGCGGAGTCGTACGCCCCCGACCTCATCGTCCTGGACATCCAGATGCCCCGCATGGACGGCCTGACCGCAGCCCGCCGCATCCGCGCCACGGGCACCACCACGCCGATCCTGATGCTCACGGCCCGGGACACCGTCGGCGACCGCGTCACCGGACTCGACGCGGGCGCCGACGACTACCTGGTCAAGCCGTTCGAGCTGGACGAGCTTTTCGCCCGCATCCGCGCGCTGCTGCGCCGCAGCTCGTACGCGACGGCCTCGGGCGGTCCGGTCCCCGACGACAACGTGCTCTCCTTCGCCGATCTGCGCATGGACCTCTCGACCCGCGAGGTCATGCGCGGCAACCGGCGCGTGGAGCTGACCCGTACCGAATTCACGCTCCTGGAGATGTTCCTCGCGCACCCGCGCCAGGTGCTGACCCGCGAGCAGATCCTCAAGGCCGTGTGGGGCTTCGACTTCGAGCCGAGCTCCAACTCCCTGGACGTGTACGTGATGTACCTCCGCCGCAAGACGGAGGCCGGCGGCGAACCGCGCCTCGTCCACACCGTGCGCGGTGTGGGGTACGCGCTCCGCTCCGGCGGGGGCGACGGATGACGGGCCCGCTCCGACGCGTCCGCGCGCTGCCGCTCCGCTCCCGGCTGGCCCTGCTGGTCGCGACGGCGGTCGCGGTGGCGGTGGCGGCGGTGGCGGTGGCGTGCTGGTTCGTGACGCGGGAGCAGTTGGAGGACCGGCAGGACGAGGCGTTGCGGGGCACCACGGTCGACGAGCGCTATCTGAATCAGCTGTACGACTACTGCCAGGGCACCGGCCAGATTCAGCCCCGTCCCTACTCCGGCCTCACGGTCCAGCTGGTCGGTCCCCAGGGCACGGTCTGTCTCGCCCCCGATTCATCGAGACTGCCGGTGAGTGTGGACGACCTCGCGGTGGTGAACCGCCAGGAGCCCAGCGCACTGCACACGGTGACCGACGCGGACGGCGTGAAGATGCGCGTCTACACCGCACCCGTGAAGGGGCCCACGGCCCTCGCCGTCTCGATCGCCCGTCCCCTCAGCGAGATCGACGACCCCCTGTCCACCCTCGCCTGGGTCCTCCTCCTCGTCGGCGGCATCGGCGTCATCGGCGCAGGCGCCGCCGGCCTCTGGGTCGCCCGGTCCGGCCTGCGCCCCGTCGACGAGCTCACCGAGGCCGTCGAGCACGTGGCCAGGACCGAGGACCTGACCGTCCGTATCCCCGTCGAGGGCGAGGACGAGATCGCCCGGCTGTCCCGGTCGTTCAACTCGATGACCGCGTCCCTGGCGACCTCCCGCGACCGGCAGGCCCAGCTCATCGCGGACGCGGGCCACGAGCTGCGTACCCCGCTCACCTCGCTGCGAACCAACATCGAGCTGCTGGCCCGCAGCGACGACACCGGGCGGGCGATCCCGCCGGACGACCGCAGGGCCCTGATGTCCTCGGTGAAGGCGCAGATGACGGAGCTGGCCGCGCTCATCGGCGACCTCCAGGAGCTGGCCCGCCCGGACGCCGCCCAGCCGGGCCCGCTCCAGGTGGTGGCCCTGCACGACATCGCCCGGGCCGCCCTCCGCCGGGCCCGGCTGCGCGGTCCGGAGCTGACGATCACGGAGGACCTGGCCCCCTGGTACGTACGCGCCGAACCCGCCGCCCTCGAACGGGCGATCGTCAACGTCCTGGACAACGCGGTGAAGTTCAGCCCGGCGCACGGCACGATCGACGTGGTGCTGCACCGGGGCCGGCTCACGGTCCGGGACCACGGCCCCGGCATCCCCGCCGACGAACTCCCCCACGTCTTCGAACGCTTCTGGCGCTCCCCGTCCGCCCGCCAGCTCCCGGGCTCGGGCCTCGGCCTGTCGATCGTGGCCCGTACGGTCCAGCAGTCGGGCGGCACCATCTCGCTCACCCCGGCCGAGGGCGGCGGCACGGAGGCCGTGATCAACCTTCCGGGGGCCCCGCAGCCGCCGCCGGAGTAGCCACGCACATCCCCCAGGGCGCCTGCCGGTTCGTGACCGCTCACGAACCGGCAGGCGCCTTTCGCTGTCCGCCGCGCTTCCCGTACGAGCCCTGCGCACAGGGTTGACCGCTCCTGGGCGCGCGCCTACAGTCCCGAATGCGATCTACGGATGCGTACATCGTCTACATATGAAGATTGACCATGGAGGGGAGCCCCGAGTTGTCGACGTTCGACGGCGTGCTGTTCTTTCCGGTGACACCGTTCACCTCTTCCGGCGAGGTCGATCCGCAGGCACTCGCGGAACACGTCCGCGCCGGACTCGACGCGGGTCCGGGCGGCGTCTTCGTCGCGTGCGGCACCGGCGAGTTCCACGCCCTGGAACCCGAGGAGTACGCGCAGGTGGTGCGTACCGCCGTCGAGACCGTCGACGGCCGGGTGCCGGTCTACGCGGGGACCGGCGGGGCCCTCCCGCTGGCCCGGCGGTTCGCCAGGGCCGCGAAGGAGGCCGGCGCGGACGGGCTGCTGCTGCTTCCGCCGTACCTGGTCCAGGGGCCGCCCGCCGGGCTCGTCGCGTACACCAGGGCGGTCGCGGAGGAGACGGACCTGCCGCTGATCGTCTACAACCGTGGAACCGCCCGCTTCGACACCGCGTCCGCCGTCGAAGTGGCGCTGCTGCCCCAGGTGGTGGGCTTCAAGGACGGCCACGGCGATCTGGAGCAGCTCGCCCGCAGCGTCGTCGCGGTCCGCTCGGCCCTGCGGGACGAGGGCGGAACGAAGCCCTTCCAGTTCTTCAACGGCATGCCGACCGCCGAGGCCACCGTGCCCGTGTACCGGGGCATCGGCGTCGAGCTGTACTCCTCCGCGGTGTTCTGCTTCGCCCCGGAGATCTCCCTCGCGTACTACCGGGCCGTGACCAAGGGCGACGACGCGCTGGTCGAGCGGTTCCAGACGGTGTTCTTCCACCCGCTGATCGCGCTGCGCGACCGGGTCCCCGGCTATGCCGTCTCCCTCGTCAAGGCGGCCGTGCGACAGCGCGGGCTCGACGTCGGCGGGGTCAGGCCGCCGCTCACCGACCCGGCCCCCGAGCACCTGGAGGAGCTGCGGCGCATCACCGAGGCCGGGCTCGCGCTGTGCGCGGAGGTGGCCGCCCGATGAGCGACCGCGTCCTCATCACCTCGGTGACCGTGACCCCGGTCGCCTTCCACGACCAGGCGCTGCTCAACGCCGTGGGCGTGCACGAGCCGTACGCGCTGCGCGCCGTCATCGAGATCGCCACCGACCAGGGCATCTCCGGGCTCGGCGAGACATACGCGGACGAGGGGCACCTGCGGCGCCTCGCCGCCGCCGCTCAGGCGGTGACCGGCATGGACGTGTACGCGCTCCACGCGATGCACGCCGAGGTGGCCCGGGTGCTCGGCGGCGACACCGGCAGCGACGGCCACGGGCTGACCGGCATGATCACCACCAGCTCCACGGTGGACCGGGTGTTCTCGCCCCTGGAGGTCGCCTGCCTGGACATCCAGGGCAAGGCCGCCGGGCGCCCGGTCTCCGACCTGCTCGGGGGCGCGGTGCGCGACTCCGTACCGTTCAGCGCCTACCTGTTCTACAAGTGGGACGGGCACCCCGGCGCGGCGCCGGACGATTACCCCGAGGCCCTCGACAGCTCCGGGATCGTCGCCCAGGCGCAGCGCATGGTCGGCGAGTACGGCTTCTCGGCCATCAAGCTCAAGGGCGGGGTGCTGCCCCCCGGGCAGGAGGTCGAGTCGGTCCTCGCCCTGCGCGAGGCGTTCCCGGACACCCCGCTCCGGCTCGACCCCAACGCCGCGTGGACCGTGGACACATCGATCGAGGTCGCGCGCCGGCTCGACGGCGTACTGGAGTATCTGGAGGACCCCACGCCCGGGCTCGACGGGATGGCCCGTGTCGCCCGCGAGGCGAGCATGCCCCTCGCGACGAACATGTGCGTCGTCGCCTTCGACGAGCTCGCCCCTTCGGTCGCCCGGGACTCGGTCCAGGTCGTGCTCTCCGACCATCACTACTGGGGCGGGCTGCACCGCTCGAAGCTCCTGTCGGGCATCTGCGACACCTTCGGCATGGGGCTTTCCATGCACTCCAACTCCCACCTGGGCATCAGCCTCGCCGCGATGACCCACCTGGCCGCCGCCACCCCGAACCTCACGTACGCCTGCGACACGCACTGGCCCTGGAAGTCCGAGGAGGTCGTGCAGGACGGGGCGCTCTCGTTCGCCGACGGCGCGGTGCGGGTGCCGACGGGCCCGGGGCTGGGCGTCGAACTGGACCGGGACGCGCTCGCCCGGCTGCACGAGCAGTACCTGCGGTGCGGTCTGCGCAACCGGGACGACACCGGCTACATGCGGCGCGTCGACCCGGACTACCGGGCCGTGTCGCCCCGCTGGTAGACGCACTCCTCACCTCGTCACCGCCATCGATGAGAACGCCGAAGGAGATTTCCACGATGAATGACCGGAACGCGCGCGGCACCACCGGGCGCAGGCTCACCAGGACCGCGCTGGCCGCCGTCCTGGTGGCGGGCGCGGGCCTGCCCGCCGGGCACGCCTTCGCCCAGGACGGCGGGAGCGCTCCCGCCACCACCCCCTTCGCCCTGAACGCCACGGCGCACGGCCCGGGCGCCGGGGCCAGGCTCACCGGCGACCACCAGGGCTTCTCCGTGGAGTCCGCGGACTTCGCCCACGGCTACCTGACGAAGGAGCGGATGGCGGACCGGCTGCGGACCCTGGGCGACGACGGGGTGATCCGGCTGGGCGGCTACTCGATGGACCTGGTGTGGCCGGCGTTCGGCAAGTGGAGCGGATCGGCGGCGCCGAAGGAGGCGATCGGTGGCACGGTCGACCAGTCGGACCTGGACGCGCTCAAGAAGCTGGTGCGCGCCTCCGGCTGGAAGGTCACGCTGGGCGTCCCGCTGAAGGCGGTCATCGACCAGTCCCTGCTCAAGGACCCGTCGAAGGACCCGGCCCCGCAGGTCACCCTCGACCAGGTCGTCGCCGAGGTGAAGGCGGCGCACGAGACGCTCGGGGACGACCTGCTGTCCGTGGAGATCGGCAACGAGTTCGACAACGTCACCACCATGACCGGCGGCGACATGTGGGAGACGGTCAAGCGGTACGAGGCGGCCATCCACACCGCCCTGCCGCACGCGGGCATCAAGGTGCTGGGCCCGTCGGCCAACACGGCGGCGACCAACACGAGGCTGGACGAGTTCACCGCGGCCGCGGCGGCGGACACCACCGTGAAACCGGAGAAGATCCTCTCCGAGCTCTCCTCCCACCTGTATCCGGGAAGCCACTGCGGCTCGTCGAGCATGCCGCTCGCGCAGGTGCTCGCCCCGGAGACGTACACGAAGACGCAGGCCAAGCTGGACGGCATCAAGGCGATCGGGGCCCGGTTCGGCGACCGGATACCGATGACGCTCAACGAGTCCAACAGCGCCTCGTGCAGCGGGCAGCCGGGGGTCAGCAACGCGTACGCGACCGCGCTGTGGTCGCTCGACTACCTGATGCAGACCGCCCGGAGCGGTGTCAACCGGGTCGAGTTCCACACCAACACCGGCGGGATCTGCGGGGACTTCAAGCCGCGTGACTCGGCCGACTACCCGATCTCGTACCGCTATTACGGGGCGTTCTGCGCGAAGGACCAGGCGGAGTTGGACGCCGGCGGGCTCTCCGCGAACCCGCTGTACTACGGCCTGTGGGCGTTCCGCCAGGTGCCGGAGGGCAGGTTCGTGGACCTCGGACTCACCGACGCGGACCTGGGCGGGCTGCGGGCGTACGGCGTCCAGGGGCGTGACGGGAAGCTCACGCTGGTCCTGATCAACGTCCAGGACCCGGCGGCGGCCGGCAGTACCGCGGACGAGGTCACGGTCGCCCTCCCGTCCTCGTACCGCACGGGCCGCGCGACGACGCTGCGCACCTCCGCGCCGGACGGGCTCGCCTCGGTGGACGCCTCCGCCGTGCGCCTCGGGGACCGTACGGTCTCGCCGGCCGGCAAGCCCTCCGGGCACCTTCGGACGGCCTCCGTGGAGGTCGGCCACCGGAGCACCACGGTCGAGGTGGCGCCGGGCACGGCCCGGATCGTGACGCTCTCGCGGTAGCCGCTAGCGGATTCCCTGCCGCCGCAGCACCCGGGCCAGCTCCTCCGCATGCCGCAGGACGGTCTCGCCGACCCGGGCCAGCTCCTCATCGGTCGCCCGCGCCACCGGGATCGAGCAGCTGATGGCGTCGGTGGCGGGGATCCGGTACGGGACGGAGGCCGCGACACAGCACAGGCCCGGGGTGTTCTGCTCGCGCTCGACGGACCACCCGCGCTCCCGGGCCTCCTCCAGCTCGGCCAGCAGTTCGGCCCGCCCGGTCACGGTGTTCTCGGTCAGCGGGTCCTGCTCGACGTCCGCCATCAGTGCCTCGACCTCGGGGCCGGTCAGCTCGGCGAGCAGGGCCTTGCCCAGCGCCGTCGCGTGGGCCGGGAGCTGGCGCCCCACCCGGGAGGTGAGCCGGTGCGAGTCGGTGGCCTCCCGGCTGGCCAGGTAGATGACGTGCGGGAGGTCGAGCCGGGCGTAGTGGGTCGTGTAGCCCACCTCCTCGCGCACCCGCTCGATCTGACGGATCGCCGGCGGCAGCGCCGGGTCCCGGTCCAGATAGGCGGTGCCGCACAGCAGGGCGCGCGGTCCGATGCCGAAGGACAGATCGCCCTCGGGGCTCTCCACCCACTTCAGGGCGCTGAGGGTGCGGAGCAGGGCGTACAGGCTGGAGCGGGGGTATCCCGTGGCCTCCTGCAACTGCCCCAGGCTGAGCCGGCCGGGCGAGGCCGCCAGCGCTTCCATGATCAGGACCGCGCGCTCGGCCGACTTGACCAGGCCGCGTCCGGACTCGTCGGTCTCGCTCGCGGACGGGGTGGCCTTTTGTCCAACCAATGAAAACCCTCCCAAGTCATTGACCGCCATCATACGGCGGGCTAGCCTCCCGCCTGATCAAAGTCCACGAATGAAATCACTGTCTACATATGCAGACATGAGTTTCGGCGAACAATCCCTCTCTTCCGCTCACCGCCCACCGCCGGCCGGCACGAGCCGATCGGGCAACTAGGAGTTCACATGGCTGCGTTGGACTGGGTCGCACTCGGCGGCTATTTCGTCGTGATGCTGCTGATCGGCTTGTGGTCGCACAAGCGCATCAGCAACGTCAGCGACTACTTCACCGGCGGAGGCCGGATGCCCTGGTGGCTCTCCGGCATCTCGCACCACATGTCCGGGTACAGCGCCGCCGTGTTCGTCGCCTACGCCGCGGTGGCCTACAGCTACGGCATCACCGTCTACGTCTGGGCGTTCATCCCGCTGGCGGTGGGCACCGGCCTCGGCGCCGTCGTCTTCGCCCCCCGCTGGAACCGGCTCCGCAAGCGGTACGGGGTCGCCTCACCCCTGGAGTACCTCGCCACCCGGTACAACGTCCCCACCCAGCAGGCCCTCGCCTGGAGCGGCACCCTGCTCAAGGTCTTCGACGTGGCGGCCAAGTGGGCCTCGGTGGCGATCCTGCTCAATGTGTTCACCGGCATGAACATGAACACCGGCATCGTGCTGACCGGCGTCGTCACCCTGCTGTACTGCACCGTGGGCGGCCTCTGGGCCGACGCCCTCACCGACTTCGGGCAGTTCATCATCCAGGGCATCGCCGCCATCGCCATGGTCGTGGTCGTCCTCGGCAAGCTGGGCGGGATCTCCGGCCTGGGGACGCTCTGGGACGACCTCCCCGCGCACCACACCGAGCCGCTGGTCGGCCCGTACACCGCGACCTTCCTCACCGCCTACATCATCATCAAGATCTTCGAGTACAACGGCGGCATGTGGAACCTGGCCCAGCGCTACATGGCCACCGAGAACGCCAGGGACGCCCGCCGCTCCGCCGGCCTCTCCGCGGTGCTCTACCTGATCTGGCCGGCCTTCCTGCTCTTCCCGTCCGTCGCCGCGCCCGTCCTGCTCCCGCACGTCGCGGACCCCCAGCAGGTCTACGCGCTCATGAGCGAGAAGTTCCTGCCGGCGGGACTGGTCGGGCTCACGCTCGCCGGGATGTTCTCGCACACCATGGCCATGGCCTCCTCGGACGCCAACGCGATCTCCGCGGTCGTGACCCGCGACATGATGCCCGCCCTCTCCCGCAGGGCGCGCGGGATGAGCGAGCGGTCCGCGCTGCTGGCCGCCCGGATCGTCACGGTCGCCTTCATCACGCTCAGCATGCTCGTGGCCATCGAGGCCGACCACTTCGGCGGTGTGCTCGGCATCATCGTGGCCCTCGTCGCGGCGGTCATGGGACCGATCTCCATCCCGCTGCTGCTCGGACTGCTCACCCCCTTCCGGAAGTTCGGACCCCGCGCCGCGCTGATCTCCTGGGCCGGCGGGCTCATCGGGTACTGGATCGTCAAGTACGGCATCGACAGCACCGACCAGACCACGGTCGTCCTCACCCCCCTGGTCACCTCGCTGGTCCTCTTCCTCGCCATCGGCCTCCTCAGCCCCGAGCCCAATCCGGAGGCCGACGCGCTCGTCGAGGCGGTGTCCACCGACGGCGACGACGACAGCGGCACCGGGGCTCTGCTCGGGGCCGTCCCGGCGCCCGCGTCGGAGCCGCAGCCCGCGGCCCGGGCCGAGGACTGAGGCTCCCGGCCGGCCGCACCCCACTCCCCCGTACGAGAGAGGCAGGGCCATGACGCATCCCCCCGCTCCACCGCGCGACGGCAACCACCGCGCCCGTCACCGGGTCCGTGCCGCCGCCTGCGCCCTGGCCCTCGCCGCGGTCGCGCTGGGCACGGGCCCGGGGGTCGGGCACGCCGGTACGCCGCCCGCCTCCGCACCGGCCGTCCCGGGCGCCCGGAACGGCCGTGTGCCCGGCCACTACGTCGGGCTCAGCATCGAGTGGTCCCTGATCGAGCGGTACATGGGGGAGAAGAGCCGCCCGGCGTTCGTCGCGCTGCTGCGCAACCTCGGCACCGGCATCCTGCGCATCGGCGGCTCCTCCCAGGACATCACGCCATTCGACGCCACCGCGCCGAACACCGACCGGGTGATCACACCGGAGGACCTGCGCGACATCCGCGACACCCTGGAAGCCGCCGACGCCGGCCGCCCGCACGGCTCCCGGCCCGCCTGGGGCGTCGTCCTCGGCACGGCCATGGCACCGCCCGGCGAGACGCGGCCCTTCGTGAGCCCGGACCACACCCGCGCGTTCCTCAATCAAGGTGTCGCGCCGGTGTTCGCGGGGAAGGCCGCCCGGTTCGTCGCCGGCATCGAGCTCGGCAACGAGCCCGACCTCTCGTACGGCTCGCACCTCGACCGCTACCTCGCGGACCTCACCACCTACACCGACCCCTCCGTCACCGGCCGCTTCCCGCTCGTCGCGCCGAACACCAGCGAGGACATCCTCCCGTGGACGGACGTCGCCCAGCAGACCGTACCCACCCGGTACTTCTGGAACTGGCCGCAGATCCTGGACACCACGGCGGACCGGGCCAAGGACAACGCCGGCCCGTTCGGCGCGTGGGCGAGCGACCACTTCTATCCGCTGGCCCGCACCTGTGTGAACAAGCCCTACCGCTGCCCGAGCGCGGACGCCCTGCTCTCCGACACCCACATGGACTCCCTGGACCACCAGGTCTACGTACACGCCCGCGAGGCAACGGCACACGGGCTCGGCTACCGGCTGGAGGAGACGAACACCGCGGCGAACCGGGGCGCCGACGGCGTCAGCAACACCGCCGCCGCTGCCGCCTACGCCCTGGACCTGATGTTCCACACGGCCTGCCCGCAACCGCCGGACGCACCGGGGGCCAACACCGGCTGTGCCGCAGGTACGGGCGCCACGGGCGTCAACTTCCACAATGCCGAGGTACGCGCCTTCTACGCCCCCGAGGAGGGCAACGCGTACTACAACGCCGTGAACTACGACCCCACCCCGGCCGCCGGCTCCCCCACGGCGGCGCCCCTCTACTACGCCATGCTGCTGTTCGGCCGCTTCGCCCAGGGCGGCCGCGACCTGCACCCCGTACAGCCGGTCGTTCAGGGCGCCGAGCCCTCACGGCTCAAGGCGTGGCAGCTGACCGGCCGCGACGGTGAGCGCCGGATCTTCCTGATCAACAAGAGCGCCCATCCCGCCACGGCCACGCTCGACGCGTCCACGCCCCGGGCCCGGATCGACCGGATGACCCCGTACGACCCGACCGGCGCCGGACGCGGCCTCGACGCGCCGGAGGTGCGCATCGACGGACGGGCGGTGTCGGCCGACGGTTCATGGGCAGGATTCCGCCCGTCATACGCGAAGGCCGTCGGGCACCACCTCACCACCACCCTGCGCCCGGGCGAGGCGGCGGTGATCACACTGCGGCGATGAGACCGCGATCCCGGCCGAGGAACAGCGCGCCCCCCCACACACGCTCCCCCCACCACCAGCAGGAGGACATCCATGGTGCGACGCACCCACGCACTGCTGCTCGGCCTCGCCACCGCCGCCGCGGTCGCCGTGGTCCCCGGCACCGCCGTACAGCAGACGACGGCCCAGGCGGCCGTACGCAAGCAGATCGACACCGACTACACCCTGCTGCGCCGCAGCCCCGCCTCGTACGTCATCGGCACCGCCTACCGGGGCTGGACCGTCGACGTGCACGGCGAGGCGGACGGCGGCTACCGGTGGGGGCGGGTCTTCGGGACCATCAACACCTGTCTGTGGACGTACGCCGGTGCCGTCTCGGGCGACGGCGCGACCACCGACAGCTGCGGCGCCGCCACCACCCTGCCGACCTCGGCGTTCACCAACGGCCAGATCGGCGGCGGCACGTCGGACGGCGCCTCGGTGGCCACCGTGGCGGGCGCCGGCTGCGCGACATGGGACGGCACGCACATCACCGCGTACGGCAACGTCAGCCCCTGGGACGTGCCGGCGAAGCCGAGCACAGCGGTCAACAGCCAGGTGGCGATGGGCCAGACGGTGCTGTGGCGCTATGTGTCGCGGGACGGCAACTACGTCATGGTCCGCGATCCGCGCGGCGGCTCCACGGACGGGGTCGGACTGCAGAGCTGGTTCTTCGTCCCGCGCGGCTGCCTGCCGACCACGCTTCCCTGACGGTCCCCGTACGAAACGACGGAGGCGCGGTTCCGGGCTGCTGCCCGGGACCGCGCCTCCGTCGTCACAGGGCGCCTACTGCACGACCGTGATCCGGTCCGTCGCCGGCGGGGCCAGCGGGGAGGAGGACGTGGAGTGCGCGGCCAGGTAGGCGTTGAACAGGTCCAGGTCGGAGGCGCCGACCAGCTTGTTGGTGCCCTCGCCGAGCGCCGCGAAGCCGTCGCCGCCGCCCGCCAGGAACTCGTTCATCGCGACGCGGTACGTCTTGCCCGGGTCGATCGCCTCACCATTCAGCTTGATCGTGTCCGTGACGACGCGGTCCGCGCCCGACTTGGTCATGTCCAGCGTGTAGGTGAGGCCCTTGGAGACCTGGAGGATCTTCGGGCTGGCCTCGTTGGAGCCGCTGACCTGCTGCTGGAGCGCGGAGACGAGCTGCGCGCCGGTCAGGTCCACGACGTTCATCATGTTGGTGAACGGCTGCACGGTGAACGCCTCGCCGTACGTGACGACGCCGTCGCCCTCGCTGCCGGACGCCTTGTACACCAGGTCCGCGCGGATGCCGCCCGGGTTCATGAAGGCGACGACCGCCCCGCCCTTGTCCGCCGGGGCCAGGCCCTCCAGCTGCGCGTCGGCGATCAGATTGCCGAGCGGCTTCTCCGGGGCGGTGGAGCCGCGCCCGTTGATGTCGGCGGAGATGTAGCCCTGCGGCCGGTTCGAGATCGGGGCCGCGAGCGTGTTCCAGCGGGCGATCAGGTCCGTCATGTCCTTGGCGGGCTTCTGGTCGCGGCTGACGAGGTGGTTCGCGGAGACCGGGTTCGACGGCGTGGAACCGTGGTGCTTCGAGCCGTGCTTGCCGCTGCCCTTCACCGCCGTGCGCACGATGTCGCCGGTGCGGCGGTCGTACGTCAGCGTCGTGTCCGTGTACAGCCGGCCGAAGGAGGCCGCCGACGTGACCAGGCGCGGGTTGCCCGCGGGGTCCGGGATGGTGCAGACGTACGCCTGGTGGGTGTGGCCCGTGACCAGGGCGTCCACCTTCGGCGTGATGCCCTTGGCGATGTCCGTGATCGGCCCGGAGATGCCGTCACCGGCGCCCGGGCTGTCGCAGTCGTAGTTGTACGAGGCGGAGGCGGGCAGGCCGCCCTCGTGGATGAGCGCGACGATCGACTTCACGCCCTGGCGGTCCAGCTCCTTGGCGTACTTGTTGATCGTCTCGACCTCGTCGTGGAACTTGAGCCCCTTGACGCCGTTGGCCGTCACGATGTTCGGCGTGCCCTCCAGGGTCACCCCGATGAACCCGATCTTGACGCCGTTCTTTTTCCATACGGTGTACGGCTTGAGGATGGGCTTCCCGGTCTTCTCACTCGTCACATTGGCCGCGAGGTACGGGAAGTCGGCGCCCGGGAACTTCTTGCCCTTCTCGTAGCACCCCTCGACCGGGTGGCAGCCGCCGTTCTGAAGGCGCGCCAGCTCGGTCGCGCCCTCGTCGAACTCGTGGTTGCCGACGCTCGTCACATCGAGGTCGATCTTGTTCAGCGCCTCGATGGTCGGCTCGTCGTGGAAGAGCCCCGACAGCAGCGGGCTCGCGCCGACCATGTCGCCGCCGGCCGCGGTGATCGAGTACGGGTGGCCCTTGCGGGCGGTACGCAGCGAGGAGGCGAGGTACTCCACGCCGCCGGCCGGAATCGCCTTCGTCGTACCGTCGGCCTGCGTCTCGGTGACCGTGCCGGCCGAACCGGCCGGCGGCTCCAGGTTGCCGTGCAGGTCGTTGAAGGACAGCAGCTGTACGTCGACGGTCCGGGCCGGAGTGTGGTGCCCGTGGCCGTGGTCGCCGCCGTGGCCGCGCCCGT
This sequence comes from Streptomyces sp. NPDC097595, assembly GCF_044761525.1. Classification (NCBI taxonomy): domain Bacteria; kingdom Bacillati; phylum Actinomycetota; class Actinomycetes; order Kitasatosporales; family Streptomycetaceae; genus Streptomyces; species Streptomyces sp. NPDC097595. Next base: position 238,296 of record NZ_JBIWCN010000010.1, read on the forward strand.
GCGCGTCGGCCGGCATGGCCGCGACGAGCGCGCCCACGGTGGCGAGACCGGCCGCGGCGGCGAGCACCCGCCGTGACGCCCGGTTCTTCTGCGGTGTCGCTGACATCGGTCCCCTTGTGAGTTCAGCGGGTGAAGTACGAGCCGCAGCCTAGAGTCAACGCGCGTAGCGCGACAGGTGTACGGGGTTACGAAGTGGTTGCCAACCGGTGCGCGCCCGCGGCGCTTACGCTCGTACGCATGACGACTGACGCACCCCTCCCCGCCCCCGGACGCGAGATCCAGACGCTCGACACCCTCTCCCCCGACCAGGCCGCGGCCGTGCTCGACCTGCTCGCCGAGGCCGCGCGGGCCGACGGCCGGCAGGCCGTGTCGGAGCAGGGCCGTCTGCAGCTGCGGGGCGGACAGCGGGCAGGCGTACGGCACTTCCTGCTGTCCGCCGGAGGGGTGCTCGCCGGATACGCCCAACTGGAGGACACCGACCCCGTGGAGGCACCGGCCGCCGAGCTGGTCGTGCACCCCGCGCAGCGGGGCCACGGTCACGGCCGCGCGCTCGGGGCCGCCCTGCTCGCCGCCACCGGGAAGCGGCTGCGGGTCTGGGCGCACGGCGGGAAGGCGGCGGCGCGCCATCTCGCCCAGGTCCTCGGCCTCTCCCTGTTCCGGGAACTGCGCCAGCTGCGCCGCCCGTTGAACCCGCTCAACCTCGCCGAGCCGGTCCTCCCGCCGGGCGTCACCGTGCGCACCTTCGTCCCGGGCGAGGACGACGCCGCCTGGCTCGCGGTGAACAGCGCGGCCTTCGCCCACCACCCGGAGCAGGGCTCCCTGACCCAGCGCGACCTGGACGACCGCAAGGCCGAGCCCTGGTTCGACCCGAAGGGCTTCTTCCTGGCCGAGCGCGAGGACGGCGCGGGCGCCACGGAGCTGATCGGCTTCCACTGGACGAAGGTGCACGCCGAGGAGCAGCTCGGCGAGGTGTACGTGGTCGGCATCCGGCCCGACGCGCAGGGCGGCGGCCTCGGCAAGGCGCTCACCGCGATCGGGCTGCGCCACCTGGCGGCGGAGGGCCTGCCGACCGCGATGCTCTACGTCGACGCGGACAACCCGGCGGCGCTCGCCGTGTACGAGCGGATGGGCTTCACGACGCACGAGGTGGACCTGATGTACCGCACGGAGTCCTGACTGCCCCTCAACTCGCCCGGGGGCGGCGCCGCTTGACGCCGCCCCTTCTTTGCGGCACCCTTTCACTACTCAATTAGTGAAAGGGTGAAGATGGCAGAGTCCGCGGCAGTCGAGTTCCGCATCGACCGGCGCAGCGGCGTCGCCACCTACCTCCAGATCGTCCAGCAGACGAAACAGGCCCTGCGCCTGGGCCTGCTGGAGCCGGGCGACCGGCTGCCCACCGCCCGGGAGGTGGTCGAGGCGACCGCGATCAACCCGAACACCGTGCTCAAGGCGTACCGCGAGCTGGAACGCGAAGGGCTCGTCGAGGGCCGCCGCGGCCTCGGCACCTTCGTCACCGGAACGCTCGGGGGCGCGGCGGCCGCCGACGACTCCCCGCTGCGCGCCGAACTCGCCGCCTGGGCGGGCAGGGCGCGGGCGGCCGGACTCGAACGCGACGACGTGAGCGCGCTCTTCACCGCCGTACTGGACAGCACATTCGAGGGGGACCAGGACCGATGACAGGCACCGCGCTGGAGGCCGAGGGGCTCGGCATGAGGTACAGGGGCCGCGGGGGCGGCTGGGCGCTGCGGGACTGCACGTTCCGGCTGCCGGCCGGCGCCGTCTGCGCGCTCGTCGGGCCCAACGGCGCCGGCAAGTCGACCCTGCTCGCCCTGGCGGCGGGTTTCCTGCGGCCGGCCGAGGGAACGCTGCGAGTCCTGGGCTCGACGCCCGGCGAGACGCGTGCCCGGATGGCCTACGTGGCCCAGGACAAGCCGCTCTACCCGCAGTTGACGGTCTCCGAAACCCTGCGGGCGGGCGCGGAGCTGAACCCGGACGGCTGGGACGGGGACGCGGCGGCGCGCATCGCCGAACCGCTGCCGCCGGACGCGAAGGTCCGCTCCCTCTCCGGCGGCGGGCGCACCCGGCTCGCCCTCGCCCTCGCCCTGGGCAAGCGGGCCGAACTCCTGCTCCTGGACGAGCCGATGGCCGACCTCGACCCCCTCGCCCGCCACCAGCTGATGGGCGTCCTGATGGCCGAGGCCGCCGAGCGCCGGACGACCATCGTGATGTCCTCGCACATCCTCACCGAGCTGGAGGGCGCCTGCGACCACCTCCTCCTGATCGACGGCGGCCACGTCCGCCTCGGCGGCGAGACGGACGACCTCATCGCCGCCCACGCCGTACTCACGGGCCCGGTCCGCGACCTGGCCCCGCACACGGTGGTCGAATCCCGCACCACGGGCCGCACCCGGACCGCCCTGGTCCGCCCGGAGGGCCCGGTCGACCCGACCTGGGACCGCTCCGCCCCGTCCCTGGAGGAACTGTTGCTCGCGCACCTGCGCTCACCGGAAGCCCCCTCGCTGCTCACCCCGAGCGCGTCGGTCCCCGAGGCGGTGGTGGCATGAGCGCGCTCACCCTGCGGGGCCCGGAACGGGTAGTCACGCGGATGCAGCGCCGAACCCTGTGGGCGGGCGGCGTGCTCATGGTCCTGGGCATCGCCGCAGTGGTCGGGCTCCGGATCTGGGTCTCCTCCTCGCCCGAGAACTGCGCCGACCACGACACCACGCGCTGCGGCGACAGCACCTACCTGCCCACCTACGCCCGCTCCGCGACCCAGGTCTACCTGTCGGGCGGGGGCTCCGTCCTCCTGGCGCTCTCCCTGCTCACCGGGGTCTTCGTCGCGGGCCCGCTGATCGCCCGCGAACTGGAGAGCGGCACGTTCCGCTTCGCCTGGGCCCAGACGGTGTCGCCCGCTCGCTGGCTCGCGGCCCGGCTCGCCGTCCCCGCCCTCCTGGCGACCGCCGGCACGACCGTGCTGGTACTCGTCTACCGATGGGGCCGGTCCGGCGTCCTCGGTAACGCGCCGACCGAGCTCGTCTGGTCCGCGAACGGCGTCTACCCCGCCCTCGGCCCGGTCGCCCTCGCCTACGCCCTGCTCGCCGTGGCCGTCGGGGCCCTGTGCGCCGTCCTCGTACGCCGCACACTCCCGGCGATGGCCCTTACGGCCATCGTCCTGGGCACGGTCATGTACGGCTTCGGCAAGCGCCGCTACGAGCTCTGGCCCACGACCCGCGGCATCGGGAACACCCCCTGGCCCGGCAACAGCGCCTGGCCCATCGAATCGGGCATGCTCACCTCCTCCGGCAAGGAGCTGTACTGGAAGGACTGCTTCAAGCGGACCGACCCGGGCCCGGACTGCCTGCGGGACCAGGGCGGCGTCACCGGCTTCGTCGACTACCACCCCGTCTCCCATTTCTGGCCCCTCCAGCTCGTGGAGACCGGCATCCTCCTGGCCCTCGCCGCAGTCGCCACCGTCCTCGCCTTCCGGGTGCTGCGGCGCTACCACGCCTGAGCCGATCCCAAACCCGCCCGGGGCCCCGGCCCCGGGCGGGAGCCCCCACACACGGCCACCCACCGCTTCCCGCACGTCATGTCGTCGTAACCACGCATTCAGACGGCCTTGCGACCCTCGCAGGATGCAGCCAGCTGTGCCGTCCCCCCGCAACGGGCGAAATACCGGCAGAACGCGCCCCGACCGCGCCGTTCTCGCGATCTCGTCCGCCTCCGACGCGCCCCCGGAGCACTCCGGGCGGAACAATGGATCCATGAGCCAGCAGCCCAGCTCCGAGGTCCCGGTCCAGCCCGCCGCCCAGCCGTCCGTCGGCGCCCTCGCCGCACACCGGCCGCACGCCGTCGCCCCCTCCGGGGCGAGCACGGCCCTGTCCACCGCAGCCGATTTCGACCCCGACATCGACGCCGACGCCGACGCCTACGAACCCGAGGTGGACGGCGACGAGCTGCCGCAGGGCCGCTTCCTGGACCGCGAACGCAGCTGGCTCGCGTTCAACGAACGCGTCCTCGAACTGGCCGAGGACCCCACCACGCCCCTCCTGGAGCGCGCCAACTTCCTGGCGATCTTCGCGTCGAACCTGGACGAGTTCTTCATGGTCCGGGTCGCCGGCCTGAAGCGCCGCATCGCGACCGGGGTCGCCACCCGGTCCGCGTCCGGCCTCCAGCCCCGCGAGGTGCTGGACCTGATCTGGACCCGCTCGCGCGAGCTCATGGCCCGGCACGCCGCCTGCTACCAGCAGGACGTCGCCCCGGCACTCTCCGACGAGGGCATCCAGCTGATCCGCTGGCCGGAGCTGACCGACAAGGAGCAGGCCCGCCTGTTCACCTTCTTCCGGCAGCGCGTCTTCCCCGTCCTCACCCCCCTCGCCGTGGACCCGGCCCACCCCTTCCCGTACATCTCCGGCCTGTCGCTGAACCTCGCCGTCGTCGTACGCAATCCCGTCAGCGGCCACCGCCACTTCGCCCGGGTCAAGGTGCCCCCGCTGCTGACCCGCTTCCTGGAGGCGTCGCCGCAGCGCTACGTCCCCATAGAGGACGTCATCGCGGCCCACCTGGAGGAGCTGTTCCCGGGGATGGAGGTGCTGGCGCACCACATGTTCCGGGTCACCAGGAACGAGGACCTGGAGGTCGAGGAGGACGACGCCGAGAACCTTCTCAAGGCCCTGGAGAAGGAGCTCATGCGGCGCCGCTTCGGCCCGCCCGTCCGCCTGGAGGTCGAGGAGTCCATCGACCCGTACGTACTGGACCTGCTGGTCCGCGAGCTGAAGGTGTCCGACGCCGAGGTCTACCCGCTGCCGGGCCCCCTCGACCTCACCGGCCTCTTCGGCATAGCGTCGCTGGACCGGCCCGAGCTGAAGTACCCCAAGTTCATCGCCGGCACCCACCGCGACCTCGCCGAGGTCGAGTCCGCGTCCGCGCCGGACATCTTCGCCGCCGTACGCGAGCGGGACGTGCTGCTGCACCACCCGTACGACTCCTTCTCCACCTCCGTCCAGGCGTTCCTGGAACAGGCGGCCGGCGACCCGGACGTCCTCGCGATCAAGCAGACGCTGTACCGGACGTCGGGCGACTCACCGATAGTGGACGCCCTCATCGACGCCGCCGAATCCGGCAAACAGGTCCTCGTCCTGGTCGAGATCAAGGCCCGCTTCGACGAGCAGGCCAACATCAAGTGGGCGCGCAAGCTGGAGGAGGCGGGCTGCCACGTCGTCTACGGGCTCGTCGGCCTGAAGACCCACTGCAAGCTCTCCCTCGTCGTCCGCCAGGAGGGCGACACCCTGCGCCGCTACTCGCACGTCGGCACCGGCAACTACCACCCGAAGACGGCCCGGCTCTACGAGGACCTCGGCCTGCTCACCGCGGACCCGCAGGTCGGCGCCGACCTGTCCGACCTCTTCAACCGGCTCTCCGGCTACTCCCGCCGCGAGACCTACCGCCGCCTCCTCGTCGCCCCCAAGTCGCTGCGCGACGGCCTGGTCGCCCGCATCACCAAGGAAGTCACGCACCACCGCGCGGGCCGCCCCGCCTACGTACGGATCAAGGTCAACTCGATGGTGGACGAGGCGGTCATCGACGCCTGCTACCGGGCCGCCCAGGCCGGCGTCCCCGTCGACATCTGGGTACGCGGCATCTGCGCGATCCGCCCCGGCGTCACCGGCCTCTCCGAGAACATACGGGTCCGCTCGGTCCTCGGCCGCTTCCTCGAACACTCCCGGGTCTTCGCCTTCGGCAACGGCGGCGAACCCGAGGTCTGGTTCGGCAGCGCCGACATGATGCACCGCAACCTCGACCGCCGCATCGAGGCCCTGGTCCGGGTCACCGACCCCGCCCACCGCGCCGCGCTCAGCCGCCTCCTGGAGACCGGCATGGCCGACACCACCTCCTCCTGGCACCTGGGCCCCGACGGCAACTGGACCCGGCACTCCGTGGACGCGGACGGCAAACCCCTGCGGCACGTACAGGAAATGCTCATTGACGCCCGGAGGCGCCGGCGTGCGACGCCCTGACCAGCACACCCAGGCCGCGGCCCCGGCCCACGCCCCCGGCATCACCGACGTGAACGCCGGGGCCGTCCTCGGCCCCTATCTGCGCACCCAGGCCGCGGACTTCCTGCGCAGCCTGCGCCTGCACCGCGAGAACACCGCCCCCACGGACGCCGGAACGCGCGCCGCCGAACAGGCCGCCACGGCGCTGCGCCGCTCCTCCCGCCGGATCGGCGCCACCCTGCGCACCTTCCGCACCGCGCTCGACCCGCTCTGGGCGGAGCAGCTGCGCGCCGAGCTGTCCTGGCTCTCCGGCACCCTCGCCCGCGAACACGCGTACGCGGACCGGCTGACCCGGCTCCTGGAAGCCCTGCACGGCCTCTCCGGGGACCCCGTCCTCCCGGCAGCCCGCACCGGCGACGCCACGGGATCCGGCCGCCCCGTCCTCGGCGTCGGCGCCGCCCGGGCCGGCGCCCTGCTGGAACGGCAGCTCACCCTCGCCCGGACCCGCGCCCACTCCGCCGCCCTCCAGGCCCTCGGCTCCGCCCGCTTCCACGCGGTGGCCGACGCGGTCGCGCTGCTCGCCTCCGAGGTCCCGCTCTCGCCCGCCGCGGCCGGCCCCGCCGGTGAGCTGCTCGCCGAGCCCGCGGACCGGGCGGAGCAGCGGCTGCTCGGGGCCGTCGCCGCGCTGCCCTCCGACGAGTCGGCGGAGCCGTACAACGAGGCGCACGACGCGCCCTGGCACCAGACCCGCCTGCTCCTCCGGCTGCACCGCTACGCCCACGAGGTGGTGCACGGCGCCCCCGACCCGGTCCTGGCCGCCCCGGGCCGCGCCCTCGACCTGCACCGGGACGCGGCGGAGGCGGCCGGCGCGGCGGCCACGGCCGCCCGCACCCCGCGCATCGCCCCGGCGACCGCGTACGCCCTGGGCGTGCTCCACGCCGACCAGCGCCACGAGGTGGAGGCGGCGCGCGCGGTGTTCCGCGGGAGCTGGCCCTACGCGACGACGGGGGCGGCGCGGTCGTGAGCGGCACGGTGCGGGCGGCGGGCTGCGTCCTGTGGCGCCGGCCGCCCGCACCCGCCGGGGGCGTGGAGCTGTGCCTCGTACACCGGCCGCGTTACGACGACTGGTCCTTCCCCAAGGGCAAGCTGAAGCGCGGCGAGTCCCCGCGGGAGGCGGCGGCTCGCGAGGTCCTGGAGGAGACGGGCCACCACTGTGTGCCGGGGGCCGTGCTGCCCATGGTCCGGTACGTCGCGCACGGCCGCCCGAAGGAGGTCACGTACTGGTCCGCCGAGGCCACGACGGGCACCTTCACCCCGAACCACGAGGTGGACGCGGTGCTGTGGCTGCCGCCGAAGGCGGCCCGGGAGCGCCTGACGCAGCCACGCGACCGGGAAGTGCTGGAAGCGGCACTGAGGACACTGCCGCAGAATCCCAGCCCGTCCGGCGTTTGAGGACGGAACCGACGCCCGCGACCGGGCCGCACACGCGTGTTTCGCCGCCCCGGGGTCCCGGAACCCCATCGCCCTTCACGGTTCACCCCCCGTTCACTCACCCCCGTAAACCACGTCACCTGTTCTGCCTAATTTCAGACCTACCGGGTGCAGCGATCAGCCACTGCACCGCCCGCGTCGCACGCCGCCCGCAAGCAGCCGCGGCGGCTTCTGGAAGGAACACCCGAAAGTGAAGCTTCAGCGCAAGAACCGGCTTCGTGCCACCGCGCTCGGTGCCCTCGCCGTCTCCGGCGCCCTGGTCCTCACGGCGTGCGGTTCGGACGACAACAGCGGCGACACCTCCGCCACCGGCGGCGCCAAGACGAAGGCCGCGTCCAACGTCAAGTGCGACGGCGCCAAGGGCCAGCTGCGCGCCTCCGGCTCCTCCGCGCAGAAGAACGCCATGGACCTCTGGGTCAAGGAGTACATGGCCGCCTGCTCCGGCGTGGAGATCAACTACAACTCCTCCTCGTCCGGCGAGGGCATCGTCGCCTTCAACCAGGGCACCGTCGGCTTCGCCGGCTCCGACTCGGCGCTGAAGCCCGAGGAGGTCGCCGACTCCAAGAAGATCTGCAAGACCGGCCAGGGCATCAACCTCCCGATGGTCGGCGGCCCGATCGCCGTCGGCTTCCACCTCGAAGGCGTCGACAGCCTGACCCTGGACGCCCCCACCCTCGCCAAGATCTTCGACACGAAGATCAAGAAGTGGAACGACGAGGCGATCGCCAAGCTCAACCCCGACGCCAAGCTGCCGGACAAGGCGATCCAGCCCTTCCACCGCTCCGAGGACTCCGGCACCACGCAGAACCTCGGCAAGTACCTCGGCGCCGCGGCCCCGAAGGACTGGAAGTACGAGGCCGAGAAGAAGTGGCCCGCCCCCGGCGGCCAGGCCGCGTCCGGCTCCTCCGGCGTCGCCTCCTCGGTCAAGCAGGTCGACGGCGCCATCGGCTACTTCGAGCTCTCCTACGCCACCTCGCAGCAGATCTCCACGGTCGACATCGACACCGGCGGCTCCGCCCCGGTCAAGGCGTCCTCCGAGAACGCCTCCAAGGCCATCGCCGCCGCCAAGGTCAAGGGCACCGGCAAGGACCTGGCGCTCGACCTCGACTACACCACCAAGGAGGACGGCGCCTACCCGCTGGTCCTCGTCACGTACGAGGTCGTCTGCGACACCGGCAACAAGGCCGACACCCTCGGCACCGTCAAGTCCTTCCTGACCTACACCGCCTCGGCGGACGGCCAGAAGCTCCTCACCGAGGCCGGCTACGCGCCGATCCCCGAGGAGATCAACGCCAAGGTCCGCGAGACCGTCGCCGGCCTCTCGTAACCAGCCGTACGACACCCAGCGCAACCGGCGGCCGGTCCGGAACACCCCTCCGGACCGGCCCGCCACCGCCCCTCCGGTGCACCGCCGCCAGGGGAGCCCCGGCTCCCCCACACAGACCGGAAAGACCATGGCTTCCACCACGCAACAGATACAAACCCCGCCGGGCAGGCGATCCCGCCCCCGGTCCACGGGCCGCGCCGGCGACCGGATCTTCCTCGGCCTCTCCCGCGGCTCCGGCATCCTGCTCCTGGTGATCATGGCGTCGATCGCCGTGTTCCTCACCTACCGCGCCGCGATCGCCATCTCGAAGGACGAGGGCAACTTCCTCACCACCTTCGACTGGAACCCGGCCGGCGACCCGCCCGTCTTCGGCATCGCCGTCCTGCTCTTCGGGACCGTCGTCAGCTCCGTCATCGCGATGGCCATCGCGGTCCCGGTCGCCGTCGGCATCGCCCTGTTCATCTCGCACTACGCCCCGCGCAAGCTGGCCGGCCCCGTCGCGTACGTCATCGACCTGCTCGCCGCCGTCCCCAGCATCGTCTACGGCATCTGGGGCGCCCTCGTCCTCGTGCCGTACCTGGAGGGGCTCAACCTCTGGCTCGACCAGTTCTTCGGCTGGACCTACGTCTTCGAGAAGACCGAGATCGGCGTCGCCCGCTCCCTCTTCACCGTCGGCATCCTGCTCGCGATCATGATCCTGCCGATCGTGACCAGCGTCAGCCGCGAGGTCTTCCGCCAGGTCCCCCGGATGAACGAGGAGGCCGCGCTCGCCCTCGGTGCCACGCGCTGGGAGGTCATCCGCCTCTCGGTCCTGCCGTTCGGCCGCTCCGGCGTCATCTCCGCCTCGATGCTGGGCCTCGGCCGCGCGCTCGGCGAGACGATGGCCGTCGCCACCGTCCTGTCGCCGAACTTCCTGATCTCGCTGCACGTGCTCAACCCGGGCGGCGGGACGTTCGCCCAGAACATCGCGGCGAAGTTCGGCGAGGCCGACGCGTTCGGGCGGGACGCCCTGATCGCCTCCGGCCTGGTCCTCTTCGTCCTCACCCTGCTGGTCAACGGCGCGGCCCGGCTCATCATCGCCCGCCGCAAGGAGTACTCGGGGGCCAACGCATGAGCCACGCCACCACCACCCCCGGCGTCCAGGACCTCCCGACGCCCACACCGGCCGCCCCGAAGGGCAGCCTCAGCAGCCGGTCCCTGCCGCGCCTCGCCCCGCTCGGCTTCGCCGTCGTCGCGATCGCCCTCGGCGTCGGTCTGAGCCTCGCCGCCGGCTGGCAGAGCCGAGTGCAGTGGGGCCTGATCTCCGCGCTGCTCTTCCTGGCCATCTCGTACGTCGCCACCAGCGTGGTCGAGAACCGGCGCCAGGCCCGCGACCGCCTCGCCACCAGCCTGGTCTGGGTGTGCTTCCTGATCGCCGTCGTCCCGCTGGCCTCACTGCTCTGGACGACCGTCAGCCGAGGCTCGGAACGCCTGGACGGCTACTTCCTGACCCACTCGATGGCCGGGGTCCTCGGCCCCGAGGCCAGCGGCGGCGTCTACCACGCGCTGATCGGCACCCTGGAACAGGTCGGCATCGCCACCCTGATCTCCGCCCCGCTCGGCCTGCTCACCGCCGTCTACCTGGTGGAGTACGGCAAGGGCGCGCTGGCCAAGGCCGTGACCTTCTTCGTCGACGTCATGACCGGCATCCCGTCGATCGTGGCCGGTCTCTTCATCCTCTCGATCATGCTCATCGCGGGCCTGGAACCGTCCGGCCTGATGGGCGCGCTCGCCCTGACGATCCTGATGATCCCGGTCGTCGTCCGCTCCACCGAGGAGATGCTCAAGCTCGTCCCGAACGAGCTCCGCGAGGCATCGCTCGCCCTCGGCATCCCGAAGTGGCGCACGATCCTGAAGGTGGTCCTGCCGACCGCGATCGGCGGCATCGCGACGGGCGTCATGCTCGCCGTCGCCCGCATCGCCGGCGAGACCGCCCCGATCATCCTGCTGGTCTTCGGCAGTCAGCTGATCAACACCAACCCCTTCGAAGGCGCCCAGTCGTCACTGCCCTTCTACATCTACGAGCAGTACAAGATCGGGGAGGCCGCGTCCTACGACCGCGCCTGGGCAGCGGCCCTGGTCCTGATCGCCTTCGTCATGATCCTCAACCTGGTGGCCCGCGGCATCGCCCGCTGGAAGGCCCCGAAGACCGGCCGCTGAGGCCACCGAAAGCAGTGATTCAGATGGCCAAGCGCATCGACGTCAGCGGACTGTCGGCCTACTACGGCAGCCACAAGGCGATAGACGACATCTCCATGACCATCGAGCCCCGCTCGGTGACCGCCTTCATCGGCCCCTCCGGCTGCGGCAAGTCCACCTTCCTGCGCACCCTGAACCGTATGCACGAGGTCACCCCCGGCGGCCGCGTCGAGGGCAAGGTGCTCCTGGACGACGAGAACCTGTACGGGACGAATGTCGACCCGGTGACCGTACGGCGTACGGTCGGCATGGTCTTCCAGCGCCCGAACCCCTTCCCCACCATGTCGATCTTCGACAACGTGGCGGCGGGCCTGCGCCTCAACGGCTCGTACCGCAAGAGCGCCCTCAACGACATCGTGGAGAAGTCGCTGCGCGGCGCGAACCTGTGGAACGAGGTCAAGGACCGGCTGAACAAGCCCGGCTCCGGCCTCTCCGGCGGCCAGCAGCAGCGCCTGTGCATCGCCCGCGCGATCGCCGTCGAGCCGGACGTGCTGCTGATGGACGAGCCGTGCTCCGCCCTCGACCCGATCTCCACCCTCGCCATCGAGGACCTGGTCGGCGAGCTCAAGGAGCGGTTCACGATCGTCATCGTCACGCACAACATGCAGCAGGCCGCCCGCGTCTCGGACCGCACCGCGTTCTTCAACCTGGCGGCGGTCGGCAAGCCCGGCAAGCTCATCGAGATCGACGAGACGGAGCGCATCTTCTCCAACCCGTCGGTCCAGGCCACCGAGGACTACATCTCCGGCCGCTTCGGCTGATCCGCCCGGCCCTCCCGTACGGCCTTGGGGTGCTGCATGGCGGTGCCACCACAAGGCGAAAAGGGTCCGCCCCGCACTCCCGAGGGAGTGCGGGGCGGACCCACGTAAAGCAGCCGGCGTCAGCCGAACATCAGGTAGACGACCCCGTAACTCGCGGCAGCGACCAGCGCCGCGGCCGGCATCGTGATGAACCAGCCGAGGATGATGTTCTTCGCGACACCCCACCGCACCGCGTTCACCCGCTTCGTGGCGCCCACACCCATGATCGCCGAGGTGATCACATGGGTGGTCGAGATCGGCGCGTGGAAGAGGAACGCCGAACCGAACATGATCGACGCACCCGTCGTCTCGGCGGCGAAGCCCTGCGGCGGGTCCAGCTCGATGATCTTCCGGCCGAGCGTACGCATGATGCGCCAGCCGCCCGCGTACGTACCGAGCGACAGCATCAGCGCGCAGACCAGCTTCACCCAGACCGGGATCGGATCGCTCGGGGACTCGACGTCGGCGATGACCAGGGCCATCACCACGATGCCCATCGTCTTCTGCGCGTCCTGGAGACCGTGCCCGAGCGCCATGCCCGCGGCCGAGACCGTCTGCGCGATGCGGAAACCGCGCTTGGCCTTGTGCGGGTTGGACTTCCGGAACATCCACATGATGGCGACCATCACCAGATAACCGACCACCAGGCCGATCACCGGCGACAGGAACATCGGGATGACGATCTTGTCGAGCACCCCGTCCCAGTGCACCATCGTCCCGCCGGCCAGCGCCGCGCCGACCATCCCGCCGAACAGCGCGTGCGAGGACGACGAGGGAAGGCCGAAGTACCAGGTGACCAGGTTCCAGATGACGGCACCGACGAGCGCGGCGAAGAGGATGCCCATCCCCTTGTTGCCCTCGGGCGTCGCGATCAGGCCCTCACTGACGGTCTTGGCGACCCCGCTGCCGAGGAACGCGCCCGCGAGGTTCATCACGGCCGCCATCGCCAGCGCCGCACGCGGCGTCAGCGCACGGGTCGAGACCGACGTGGCGATCGCGTTCGCCGAGTCGTGGAAGCCGTTGGTATAGGTGAAGCCGAGCGCGACGCCGATGGTCACGATCAGTACGAAGGTGTCCACGTGGTTCAGGACTCCTTGACCGCGATGGTCTCCACCGTGTTCGCGACGTGCTCGAACGCGTCGGCAGCCTCTTCCAGCACGTCCACGATCTGCTTCAGCTTCAGCACCTCTATGGCGTCGTACTTGCCGTTGAAGAGGTGGGCGAGCAGCTTGCGGTGGATCTGGTCGGCCTGGTTCTCCAGGCGGTTGACCTCGATCCAGTACTCGGTGAGGTTGTCCATCGTGCGCAGACCGGGCATGGCCTCGGCGGTCAGTTCGGCCGCCCGCGCCAGCACCTCGATCTGCTGCTCCACACCCTTGGGAAGCGTCTCGATCTGATACAGCACGACCAGATCGACGGCCTCCTCCATGAAGTCCATGATGTCGTCGAGCGACGACGCGAGGTTGTAAATGTCCTCACGGTCGAACGGCGTAATGAAGGAGGAGTTCAGCTGGTGGAAGATCGCGTGGGTGGCATCGTCCCCCGCGTGCTCCGCTGCCCGCATGCGCTCCGCGATCTCGGCCCGGGAGGACGAATCCGCCCCGAGCAGTTCCATCAGGAGTTTCGAGCCCGTGACGATGTTGTCCGCGGATGCGGAGAACATGTCGTAGAAGCTCGTCTCCCTGGGGGTCAGACGAAAGCGCACGTGGGGTCCTCGGGGTGCTTTGGATTCGGTCAGGCTGATGCTAGGCGCATCATCCGGCCACGGCTAACCGGCATTCTTCAGTGTCGCCCATCGGGCACAGTGATCAGCACGGGCCCCAGGTCACGTTTCAGCTGAATTCGTTAGGATATACCCACCAGGGGTATTCAAAGCGGCAGGGCAAAGGAAAAACGGGAGGCAGCAATGACCACCACCGAGGCCATGGGGACCGGGCCCGACGCGGTGCCCGGCGCGGCTCCCGTGGAAGCGATCGTGACCGACCACGACCGCGGCATACACGGCTACCACCACCAGAAGACCGAACACCTCAAGCGCCTGCGCCGCATCGAGGGCCAGATCCGCGGCCTCCAGCGCATGGTGGACGAGGACGTCTACTGCATCGACATACTCACCCAGGTCTCGGCGTCCACCAAGGCGCTCCAGTCCTTCGCGCTCCAGCTCCTGGAGGAGCACCTGCGCCACTGCGTCGCCGACGCGGCACTCAAGGGCGGCGACGAGGTCGACGCGAAGGTCGAGGAGGCCACCAAGGCCATCGCCCGCCTGCTGCGCACCTGATCCCTGGTGATCCCGTCAGCCCCGGTGATCGCCCTGCCGGGGGACGGTGGCGGTGCGGTCGGTGACTGTGCTCCCGTCCGTTCCCACCTTCACGTCGAGCACCTCGTCGATACGGTCCGCACTGAGCCGTTCCCCGATCGCCGCCGAAGCCGCGATCATCAGTTCCCCGCACAGCTCGATCTCGGCGAGCGCCACATGGTCCGATACGGTCGGGCTGAGCGTCACCACGTCACTCACCTCTCACTGCCGTCACCGGCTTCCTAGAGTAGAGAGCCCGACACGCACCGCGCATGGCACGGACGGACCATTTCGCCCCCACCCATGCGGAGACCGTGCGACTCATCTCACGCCCGCCCCTGCTCGATCTCGCCGGTGTAGATGTCCCGGTCGTGCGGCAGCCGTACGGTGACGGGCACGCCGAACCCGTAGAGCAGCGTCGTGGAGACGACCTCCGCCGCCGGGCCCTCGTTGGCGAAGCTGAACCGGTGGCGCACCTTGCGCAGCCGCCCCTGCTCGTCCAGATACGCGTCGAACGGCACGGCCCGCGTGCGGAACCCTTTCGCCGCCGCCACCAGCGCCGCCCGCGCACCGGGCGCCGCCAGCCGGGCCGCCCGGCCGATGTCCGCGGTGCCCCGGTAGTGCCGCACGGCCACCCCGGCCACATCCGTCTCGCCCACGTACGTCACGGCCCCCGCGCCCCGCAGCAGCTCGGCGGCGGCCAGCGGATCGGTCACCCCGCCGGTGACCAGATTGCCGTCCTCCAGGGCCGTCGTGTCGATCCGCACCCACTTGTCGGCGGGCACCCCCGCGCCCCGGTTCATCATGTACAGCGCACCCGGCGCCAGCAGCTCCGTGATCGGCCGGTGCTCCTCCTCGCCCGCCGCGTCGGGCGGCAGCACCACCTTCAGCCGGCCCGAACCGGCCCGGAAGTCGTACGCCCCCGAGCCCCGGATCGTGACCCGGGTGCCACCGGCGGCCGTCTCCATCGACGTACTCACCTCGGCGCTCGCGACCCCGTCCCCGGCGAGCACCGCCGCCGCCCGCCGCACCACCTCGACGCCGCCGTCCCGGGCGTCCGCGGCCGCCGCGGCACGGTCGACGCCGCCGCCACCGGCACACCCGGCGGCCGCCGCCGTCACGCCCACCGCGACGAGGGCGCGCACGACGCGCACCCCGCCTCCGGACCTGTGCTGCTGCACCACCATCGCCTGCCCATCCCGAACCGCTTGCCCGAGGTCGTGTCCGCCTCGCATAACGACGGCCCGTGCCCCCTGTAACGTCCACGCCCCCGATTGGCGCCCTCAGCGCGGTGCGAGCGCCCCCTCACGGTTGACGGACCCCTCCCGGCCGGGGCGCCCTGCCCAGTACCGTGTTCGCGTGTACGACCAACACACCGCCGACGTCCCGCCGGCCCGCCCCGCCCATGAGCCCACCACCGTCGAACGCGGCTCCTTCTGCACCGCCCGCTGCGCCTGCGGCTGGTCCGGCCCCGCCCGCCGCTCCCGCGACCGGGCCCGCGCGGACGCCGAGGACCACCGCACCACGGCCTGAGCACCGGCCCTCCCCCTCTCGGGCCTTTCCTTCGGGTCAGGCCCTCTCCCCCACATCGGAGGTCCGATGACCCTGCCGAACCGGCGCACGCTCCTCGCGGCGGGCGCCGCCGTCCTCACCGGCGCCACCGCCACCGCGTGCGAGGGCACCGACACGACGGACCCGGCCCCCGGCGACACCACGACCTCCTCCGGGCCCGCGTCGTCGTCCCCCGCCCCCTCGGCGTCCAAACCCTCCAAGCCCTCCGGCCCGGCGGACTGGTCCGCGCTCGCCAAGAGCCTCGACGGGCCGCTGATCCGCCCCGGCGACAGCGCGTACCCGACCGCCCGTCAGCTCTACAACACCCGCTTCGACGGCCAGAAACCGGCCGGGATCGCCTACGTCCGGCACGAGGACGACATCCGCGAGTGCCTCGCCTTCGCCCGCCGCGCCTCCGTGCCGGTCGCGATCCGCAGCGGCGGCCACTCGTACGCCGGCTGGTCGAGCGGCAACGGCCGCCTGGTGATTGACGTCGCGTCACTCAACCGCGTCGAGTCGGACGGCACGATCGGCGCCGGCGCCAAGCTCCTCGACGTCTACGAGGGCCTGGCCGCGCACGGCGTGACGATCCCCGGCGGCTCCTGCCCCACGGTCGGCATCTCCGGTCTCACCCTCGGCGGCGGCCACGGCGTCGCCGCCCGCGCCTACGGCCTGACCTGCGACAGCCTCACCGCCGCCACCCTCGTCACGGCCGACGGCCGCACCGTGACCGCCGACGCCAAACGCGACCCCGACCTCTTCTGGGCGCTGCGCGGCGCGGGCAACGGCAACTTCGGCGTCGTCACGAGCCTCCGCTTCCGTACGCACTCCGCCCCTCGCACGGTCACCGCGTACATGTCCTGGCCCTGGTCGCGCGCCCGGGACGTCGTCACCGCCTGGCAGGAGTGGGGCCCGGCCCAGCCCGACGAGATCTGGTCCGCCGCGCACCTCGACGCCGGGCCGGGCGGCAGCAACCCGACGGTCTCGGTCTCCGCCTTCAGCCTCGGCACGTACGGGGACCTCCAGAACGCCGTCGACCGCCTCGCCGACCGCATCGGCGCCTCCGCCACGTCGGTCTCGCTGCGCCGCCGCGACTACCGCGAGGCGATGCTCGTGTACGCGGGCTGCTCGGGCCTCACGGACGCGCAGTGCCACCTCCCGGGGACCACGCCGGGCCGCACCCCGCAGGGCGCCCTCCAGCGCGAGACGTACGCCGCCGCCTCGGACTTCTACGACCGCTCACTGCCTCCGGCGGGCGTTGCGGCCCTGCTCGCAGCGGTCCAGGCGTTCACCCGGCTCGCCCCGGGCCAGGGCGGCGGCGGCTCGGTCGCGCTGACCGCGCTGGGCGGAGCGGTGAACCGGGTGGCCCCGGGGGCCACCGCGTTCGTCCACCGCCGCTCCCGGATGCTCGCCCAGTACATCGGGGCCTGGCGGCCCGGGGCCCCGGGAACCGCCCAGCAGAAGTGGCTGAAAGACACCCATGCGGCGATGCGCCCGTACGCCTCCGGAGCGGCGTACCAGAACTACACGGACCCGTCCCTGACCAACTGGCGCACCGCGTACTACGGCTCGGGGGCGGGGCGCCTGGCCCAGGTGAAGAAGCGGTACGACCCGGAGGGGCTGTTCACGTACGCGCAGGGGGTGTGAGGAGCGGAGAGCTCCACATACACGTGTGCCCCGGGCCGCCCTTGCGGGCTCCGGGGCACATGCGCGAGGGGGACGGGCGGCTCTCAGGCCGCGAGGCCCTTCTCGCCGTCGGAGCCGCCGCCGCGCGAACCGGGGCGCGGCTCGGGGATCCCGAGCGCGTCGTCGCGGCCGGAGTCCACCGCCCGGGGGCGGCGCGAGCGGACGAGGGGGCCGAGGCGGGCGGACCGGGAGACGGCCGCCACGAGGGGCGTCAGCATCATCATCGCCAGGGGCGCGAGGAGCAGCGCGACGGCCGTACCGAGGGCGAAGCCGCCGACGACGTCGGTCGGGTAGTGAACGCCCATGTAGACCCGGCAGAAGCCTTCCAGCAGGGCGAGCCCGATGGCCGCGATGCCGAACTTCCGGTGGGCGACGAAGAGCCCGACGCCGAGGGCCATCGCCATCGTGGCGTGGTCGCTGACGAACGAGAAGTCGTTCTTCCCGTCGACCAGGACGTCGAGCCCGGAGTGGTCCTTGAAGGGCCGCGGCCGCTCCACGAAGCCACGGATCGGGATGTTGATCAGCAGCGCGATACCGGCCGCGAGCGGGGCCCAGACGAGCCCGGCCACCGCCGACACGGAGTCCTCGGCCGTGCCGCGCCGGCGGACGCTCCACCAGCACCACAGGACCACGAGGACCATGCCGAACATGATCCCGTACTCTCCGACGAACTCCATGACCCGGTCGAACCAGGTGGGAGCGGACTTGGCGAGCCCGTTGATGTCGTAGAGCAGGCTGACGTCGGGGTTCGACCCATCCAGTGCGAGTCCAGCCATCTGCTGCGGCCCCTTGCCTTGTCTGCTGCTGCGGCACACGTCCCTGTGCGCCGCGATTCACGAACCCCCGTGTTATTCGGTTCGTCCACGTCGATCACTCACGCGCCCAGCCAGAGAACGACGCACCCCGTGCGTACGTTCCACTCTCCACCGAATGATCACCATGACGTTATCGAAGAGTGACACATCGTCGCAGCTCAGGGCCCGGGCTTCACGGAGGGTTCCGGCCACCGGCACGCGCACCTCAGGCGGCCGGCCGCGCGGTCGGCAACGCCGCGGCCCCGTCCTTGGTCACGCGAGTGGCACCGAAGTAGTCGGGCGTGTCGATCTTGTCGAACCGAATGACCGCACCAGTGTACGGAGCATTGATCATGTACCCGCCCCCGACGTAGAGGCCGACGTGATGAATGGCACGGGAATTGGTCAGATCGTCGGAGAAGAACACGAGATCGCCGGGAAGCAGCTCATCGCGTGCCGGATGCGGCCCGGCGTTGTACTGATCGTTCGCAACGCGGGGCAGCTCGATGTCCACGGTCCGGTACGCGGCCTGGGTCAGCCCGGAACAGTCGAACCGCCCGCCCTGCTCGGGCGTACCGTTGCCGCCCCACAGGTACTTGGTACCGAGCTTCTTCTGAGCGAAGTAGATGGCCCCCGCCGCCTGCTGGGAGGGCTGCACCCGGCCGACGGGCCGGGCGAAGCTCTTCTCCAGTGAACGGATGATCTTGACGTAGTTCCTGGTCTCGGCGATGTCGGGCACGCCGCCGGACTTGATCACGCGGTACGCCCCCGCGTTGTAGGCGGCGAGCATGTTGTCGGTGGGGTCACCGGGGACCTTCTTCACGTACCCGGCGAGCTCGCAGTCGTACGAAGCGGCGGAGGGGATCGCGTCGGCCGGGTCCCACACGTCCCGGTCCCCGTCCCCGTCCCCGTCGATCCCGTGCCCCGCCCAGGTCCCGGGAATGAACTGCGCGATGCCCTGCGCGGCGGCGGAGCTCTCGGCGCGGGGGTTCCAGCCGCTCTCCTGGTAGAGCTGGGCGGCGAGCAGGGCCGGGTTGATGGCGGAGCACAGATTCCCCCACTTCTGCACCAGCCCCTGATACTTGGCCGGCACAGCCCCCTTGGCCAACGCCACGGCCCCCCCACCGGCCCCCCCGACGAGCCCGGCAGCAGCGGAGTAGGTCCCCACAACAAGCAACGCCACAAAACACAGGGCCCCCCCGACCCCGACCCCCATGGCCACCCAGAATCTACGCACCCGTCAACCATCCCCCATCAGGGCATGGTTCGGGAGCGTTTTCGAGGGTGTGTACGAGTCACGCCGGGGTAGCGCGGGGGCGCTCAGGGAGCGCCAACCGACCAGAAATCGTCGCGGACGTTTGGGGCCGGTACCGGCTCACCCACATGTTCGTCCCCGCCTGCACGCGGAGTGGGCTTGGAAACCGAGGACCGATCCACGCAGGGCGTGGCAACCTCAAAGAATGCCTGCCCACGCCCCCCGATGAGCAACCTCACTCGGAATCGGTCCGGCGTCTCAAAGTATGTTGCCGGGCTCTGCGCGCTGGCGTTTACGCCGACCTGGCGATAGCCAGCCTTCTGCCACTGCCGTTCAACAACCCCCAGAAAGCTTCCTCGGCGATCCTCGGAGATCACCGTGGTAACCGCCCTTCTTCGCGAAACGTCACAACTCCCCTCAGTCGATTCCCCATGGACCCACTCCACCGGAGGTTTAATTCCAGAGAACGTCTCGTCGAGGATCCTGTCAGCTCGATCGGCAGCCTCTTGCATGTTCAACCCACCGCTCCTCTCGCCATCCTGCGAAACGCCAGGCTCATCTGCCGCACAACTTGAGACCAACACCACAGCAGCTACTGCGACAGCTACTCGCACTCTCACCTCGGACGCTCCCGCTCGATTTCGTCTGACTTCCCGGCAACGATTCTCGCGATATTGTCCGCAGAAACTTGGTCTTTCGCCGGGTCGAAATAGTTGGAGTGTGCCTCCCCGGGCCTGTGCCCCGACTCGAATGGACCAGGACCTTCGCTCACGGAAAACCGGGTTGCCCCGAAATCCCGGTGCGCGGGATCGGTGCCGAACCAGACGTCACTTTCCTCGCTCTGTGCGTCTTGCGCCGCAAAACCCATAGCACCGCCGGCCACACCTCCAGCTACACCACCAACTGCCGCCCCAACAGGTCCTCCACTCAGCCCGAGCGAAAACCCCGCCGACGCGCCCCCGACGATCCCAGCACCCAATCCACTCGCCTCCCGATCGTTGGGCAACTTCGTGACGGGGTCATTCTCGGCGGCGCCCACGAATACGTGCCCTCTCCCCACCCCCAGTTCATCCGCAGATCGTGCACCGGTCCCCGGGCTTCCAACCAAGACCACGTCGTCAGCCCCAGGGATCCCGCCCTTCTCCTGCGCCGCCATACCCACTGTCAGCGAACCGTACGAGTGTCCGATCGCGGTGACATGAGGGTCTGAATTCTGATTTGTTGCCGAAATACCGGCCATGAACTGATTGTAGGCAGCCGCACCGGTCTCTGCGTTCGACTTACCCGCCACACCCAAGGGGGCATCCATCGATGCTTGCGGCGCGTCGTAACCAAGCCACACAATTGATGCCACCGACGCGTCAGGGTCCATCTCCTTGGCGCCAATGGCGGTGTCACGCGCCCGCTTGAGGTCCCCCCTAGCAAAATCCTCGTCCAACGACGTATTCAACCCCGGCACATACGCCGCCACATTCCGCGCCGTATCCGGGTTCCCGTACGACACGATCGCCCGCCCGTTCCCCTCGTCCCCGATGCCCAGGAGGTACATCGGCGGCTGGCCGCCCGCGTCCAGTTGGCGCTGGATCTCCCGCAACCCCGCCAACCGCACCCCCGACACCTCGTCATCCCGCCCCTCCAACTTGCCGATCAGGAGCTGGAGGTTGTCGCGGTTCGCCGTGTCGCGGATCAGGGACGGGATGCCGTCCAAGTTGCCGATCCGGTCCGGGTACACCGCGAGGTACTCCTCGCGCTGTTCGTCCGTCAGGTGTGCCCACCACTCCCGCACCGCCGCAGGCGCCGCGTCACGCGGGATGCGGGAGTCGAGGTACCCGCGCGCCGCCTCCCGGACCGCCGCCGCGTCCCCCGCCGCGTCGGTCCACGTACGGTCCGGGACCTTCAGGCCCTCCTCCGCCCGGAGCCGCCGCAGGATCCTCGTGAAGCGCCAGTCGATCCGGGCAGCCGCCCGCACCGCCCCCGTGACCCGGTCCGAGATGTCCCGCGCCGCCGCGGCATGGGTGTCCGGGGCAACCAGCCCCGAGGACGGCAGCAGCCCGGGCATACCGGTCACCAAAGCCGTGCCACCGGGCACCCGATCACCGTCGAACAGGCCCCCGGGCCCAGGCGGATACGACACCGACCCATCCGCGTGCACGGTGAACTTCAGCGACTCCGCCTCCTCCAGCGCCCGCCGCAGCACCCCCTGCTGCACCCGCATCTCGTGCGCGAGGCTGTTCAACGCGGTACGGATCAACCCGCACTCGGTGTACACGTACTGCAAGTTCCGGCTCATCCGCCGCAACCGCCCCACCGCCGCCTCGGCCGCCGCCCCGCGCTGGGACTCGCGCAGCCCGACGAGCAACTGCTTCTCGATCCGGTCGCGCCCGGCATCCGCACGGTTGCTCGCCCTGCCCCAGCCGTCCGCCGCGCTCTCCAGCTCGCCGCACTTGAGGTCGCGTAACTGAGCCCACGTCAACGTGGAGGACAGCGCGGTCACCGCTCGACCCCGTGGGTCAGACGCGCGACGGGCGAGAACGACGACCGCACGGACTCGTTCGTCTCACCCTGCGCCCGCGCGACAGCGCGCAGGCTGCCCGCGAGCGCCCCGCACTCATGGCGGGCGGACTCGACACGGCGTACCCACGACTCCCGCACCGCACCCAGCTCGGCCAGCGCGTTCAGACCGACGGTCCCGGCGATCACCCCCTCGTGCGCCGTCGCAAGTTCCCCGCGTACGGGCCCGAGATGCGCCCCCATCCCCTCCGCACCCCCGGCCGCCCGCAACCACGCACCACCGCTGTGCCGCAGCTCACCCCCGGCGGCAGAGCCGCCACCCGCGCCAGAGCCGCCCCCGCCGGCGGAACCGGCACCCGCAAGATCGACCAGCCTCAGCCGCGCACCACTCATCGTCCACCCCGTTCTTGATCACGAAGATCGTGGAGCGGCACTGTGCCAAACCCGGCAACCGCGACACGCCGGACACACAGCGGCTGGGGAGCGGGCACACCCCCGCTCCCCGGCCCTGCCAACGCCCCACCCCCGCCCAGGGATCACCCGAACGGTGGACCGGCGCTAACGCCCGTACGCCCTCAGGTCCTCCTCGCCCAGCCGTCGCAACGCGGCCGCCGCCCGGTCCTCCGGCGATGTGCCGTCCTCGGGGATGCGCCAGATGATCTGGCGTACGTGCCCGTTGTCGGCGTCGTACACGAGGCTGATCGTCGTCTCGTCCGGGTCCCGGAAGGCCGTCCCGGCCCAGTCGAGCCGGACGCTCCAAAGGGCGAGGAGGTCCGGCCGGCCCCGCAGCCCGTCGGCGATCAGCCGGGCGGCCCGCCGGGCCGGCCACATCCAGCTCTCGTCACCCTCCGCACGGGCCACCTCCGCGTCGTACGCGGCCGCGTCGAAGCGGAGTTCGGACAGTTCACGTGTGCCACCCGGCGGAACGGGGCACCGCCAGCCGGACCAGACGACCTGATCCCCGTCCCGCCGGACAGTGACGTACAGAGCCCCGCAACAACCCTCTGCGCAGTACGCCTCGGCAAGCCGCACCTCGCGCGGTTCGTCCGTGGCCCGCAGGGTGCCGGGGAACAGCAGCTCCTCGGGGGAGTTGGCGGGACCCCGGCCGAAGTAGTCCGGGACCAGCGGACGCCCGTCGACAAGGACGCGCACCTCGACGGTGGCCGGATCGTCGGGATCACGCTCATGGATCGCGATACGCAACCGCGCGAACGGCGCCTCCGCCGCCCCCAGCACCCGCGCCCGCGTACGCCGCACCCACGCGACCCGCCACCGCACACCGGGCTCGTCACCGGCACCCGCGTCCGGCACCGCACGCCACTCCGGCCGCCCCAGGACGGCCGTCAGCTCCGACAGCGCCGCCTCGCGCCGCCCGGGCCCCCAGTCGTGCAGCACGGCGGGCCCCGTGCTCAGCTCCTGAACGGCGGACAGGAGAAGCGCATGGTGGTCGAGCGTGCGGGGAAGGAGCCCGGCGCCCCGCGCGAACGCTTCGTACGCGCGAGGGGCGTCCGGGTAGGAGAGGATCTCGGGCCGGTAGTCGCGAAGGGTGGTCATGAGGAACAGCAGCCGCCCGGTCCGGGCGATCAGTTCGGCGCCCTCGGGGGCCGGAAGGCCGGGGACCTCCGCCAGCAGATCGGCCGGCCCGGACGCCTCCGCCACCCGCCGCGCCACCTCGGGCGCCAGATCCCCCGGCAACGCGACCAGCCGTTGCCGTACGGCGGTACGGTCCCCGGCTTCGAGGGCGGCGATCAGCGGCCCGAAGGTCACGGGCTCGCGGTGGTTGCGGAGTTCGAGCAGCGCACCAGCCGGCCGGTCCAGGGCGTCGAGCGCATGGACGACGGGGTACACGAGGGTGCGCAGCAGGCCGAGGGTCCGGAGGTACGGCACATCCTGCGGCTCGCCCAGCTCGGCGAGGAGGGCGAGCCCGGTGGAGACGGCCGAACAGCTGGTCCCCGTACGCACGAGCACCCGCGCCAACGCCCGTGCCCGTTCCTCGTTCTCCACCGGCATCCCGGCGACGAGGAGACGCAGGGTGCGGTGCCTGACGGGCGGGTCCAGGGCATCGAGCCGCCGGTGCGCCTCTTCCGCCGCCTCGACGGGATCGGGGGCGACCAGCAAGGGCCCGAGGAGACGGGTCAGCTCGTCCCTGGTCCGAGTGAAATCCCGGCGGGCCCGGTTGGACGGGACACGGCGGGGTACGGGCGGCGCCGCGTCCGCCAGGCACCACGGCCCCTCGGGCTCGGCCTGCTCGACACGCAGCGCGCACGCGTACAGGGAGGAGGGCCGGGGAGTGAGCGCTCCGCGCTCTTCCGGGGCGCTCAACGGGCGGGGTGGTTCTCGATTCCATAGGTCATGGCGCGGAGTGTGGCAGAGCCCCGCCGCACCACGCCATCGCTTTTCCACCGGGCGCGGTTCACGCGTGCTTACCCCGCCCAGCCGGAAGAATGCGCCCCCATGAGCTCATCGTCCCCCTCCCCCAGCTTCTGGCACCGGCCCATGGTGGCGCGCAGCGCCGACGAACAGCACCGCGCCTCGACGATGCTGGAACTCTTCTTCGACCTCTGCTTCGTCGCCGCCGTCGCCCAGGCGGCCTCCGCCTTCGAGCACGAACTCGCCGCAGGCCGCATCGGCCACGCCGTGCTCGGCTACGCGATGGTGTTCTTCGCGATCTGGTGGGCGTGGATGAACTTCACCTGGTTCGCCTCCGCGTACGACACCGACGACGTCCCGTACCGGCTGCTGACGCTCGTACAGATCACCGGCGCGCTCGTCCTCGCGGCGGGCGCGCCCGAGGCGCTGGAGCACGAGGACTTCACCGTCATCACCTGGGGCTACGTGATCATGCGGCTCGCCATGGTCACGCAGTGGCTGCGCGCATCCCGCTCGGACCCGGAGCGGCGCCGCACCTGCCTGGGGTACGCCGCCGGGATCCTGCTGGTGCAGATCGGCTGGGTCGTACGCCTCGCCCTGCCCGAGGACACCGGCCTGGTGACCTTCGCGGTCCTCGTCCTCGCGGAAATCGCCGTTCCCGCACTGGCGGAACGTAAAACCACCACCACCTGGCACCCGCACCACATCGCCGAGCGGTACGGCCTGTTCACGCTGATCGTGCTCGGCGAGTCCATCACCGCCGCCACCGGGGCCGTACGCGCCGCACTGGACACGCACGCGGCGCTCGGCGACCTCGCCGCACTGGTCGCGGGCGGTCTCCTGACGGTGTTCGCCCTGTGGTGGCTGTACTTCGCGCAGAGCGCACCCCGGCTGCTGACCAGCCTTCGTACCGCGCTGCTGTGGGGGTACGGGCACTACCTCGTCTTCGCGTCAGCGGCCGCGGTCGGCGCCGGGCTCGCCCTCAACGTCGCGCACACCGCGGGCCACGGCCACATCTCCGACCGCACGGCGGCGGCCGTCTACACCGTCCCGGTCGCCGTGTTCATCACCCTCGTCTGGCTGCTGCACCACCGCACCGCGGGACTTCGCCGCGCGGCCGACGTGCTCCACCCGGTGGCGGTGCTCGCGGTCCTGGCGGCCACCTACGCCCCGTCCCCCATCCTGACCACGGGCATCATCACCGCACTGCTCATCGCGGCGACCCTGCTCCTGGCCGCCCGGGACGCGGACAGCGCCACCGAGCCCGCGCACTGACCTCAGCGGCCGGCCCGCACCGCCTGACCGGGCAGGGCGATCCCCTGCGCATGGGCGGTCCTCCCCGGCCGCAGGGTCCACGGCACCGGAGGCGTGGACGTCAGCCAGCCCTCCGCGACGAGGGTGTGCACGATGACCCCGCGCAGCTCCCGCCCGAGCTTCTTCCACCGCAACCCCTTGCACAGCTGGCTGTACGAGGGCCCGTGGCCGTGCTCCGCCCGGAACTCGACGGTGAACAGCGCCGCCTCGCGCCCACAGTCCGGGTGGGCGTCCCGCCACGCCTCGTACGCGTCGAGTGCCGCCCGGGGCGCGGGCAGTGGGGACGGCCCGGACATGAACGCCGGAGCGACCCGCGCGAAGGGGAGGCGGCAGAGCCCGCACGCCTCGACCGCCTCGATGTGCCGCAGCAGTGCGGGGCTGACGCCGGACTTCCAGGCCGCCCAGCTCTCCGGAGTGGGCTCGGCGGCGGCCGCCGTCTCACGGGCCACCCGCCGTTCCTCCTCCTCCCGCGCGATTGCGGCGAGCTCCTCCGGGGTACGGAACCGGCCGGCGAGGTGCCTCACCGACGCGCCGAGCCGGTAGCTCTGCCCGGACACCTCGGCGAGGAACCCCTTCTCCAGGAGCACGGGCACCGCCCCGTAACAAACGACGGGCAGCTCGGCGGGCGCCCGGCCGACCAGCTCGTCGGAGCAGTGGGCCGCCAGGAACAGCGCGGCCAACCGGACCCCCGACGCCCCCTTCCGTACCGGCTTGGCCAGCCTCGTACGCATGGACCAGCCCGACACCCGCGACCGCGCGTCCTTGCCCAGGTGCAGTGCGCGACCGGGCCCCGGGGCCAGTTCCGGCGCCACGATCGCGTACGGCACATCCGGCTCCCCGCCGATGAGCTGCCCGGGCACCTCCCACCCCGCCGCCGTCAGCTCGGCCAGGGCGCCCTCCGGGTCCTCGAGCCGCAACGACCGCAGGTCGGTCCCCGTCAGGTTGCCGGCGCCCGTCCGCGCGGCCCGGATGCCCACGACGACCGCGAGAAGCCGCGCGTCGGCGGAGTCCAACGGCAGGCCGGCCACGTACGAGAGGAGCGCGCGGGCACCCTCCCCCTGGCGTGGTGTGAGCAGGAAGGGCGGCGGCGAGGCGGCGGCACCGTCTCCGGCGGAAGCGGTCGTCACGGGCGGCACGGCGGACACGACAGGCTTGGGCACATCACATCTAACGGTGATCGGACCGCCGAAGTCACGCGCTGACGTGCTTTTCCCGCACGGACACCAGGTCATGCGTGAGCCGAAGCCCTCCTTCGAGTGACGTCAGCCGGACGTCAGGCAGGCGTTAGCAGAACATGAGCGGCACGCGGGAGGCTTCCCATGTCAGACGGTCCGGAGGGGGAGCGGTTCGCCGCAGATTCCGGGCCCTGTCTGCACCGATCCGACCAATCGACCGCCACACACTTCGGGGAATCCCATGCGTACGAACCGCAAGCGCACCGCCGTCCTCGGCGCCGCCGCCACCGCCGCCCTCGCCCTCGCCCTCACCGCCTGCGGCGGGGACGGGAGCGGCACGAAGGCGGCCGGCCCGGCCGACAACTCCGCCTCGGCCGAGGCCACCGTGGCCGCGAAGGATACCGCGGGCGACGCCGCCCAGGACCAGGGCAGCACGGCGGGCGACGGGGCGAAGTCGGGTGGCGGCTCCACGGACGCGGTCACCTCCAGCACCGGCAAGTCCAAGGGGGGCGCCACCAGGACGAGCGCGGCCGCCGGCGACACCAGCGACTCCTACGCGTACAAGCACCCCTGCAAGAACAGCGACCTGTCGGTGCGTGTGTACGCCCGCGAGGGTTCGGCCACCCAGCACGTGATCGAGGTCAACAACACCGGCAAGAACTCCTGCGGCCTGAGCTACTACCCGCGCGTCAGCCTGGGCGCGGCGAACGCCTCGGACCACAGCGGCGACATCATCCCGCTGGTCCCGGGCGGCCTCGGCGGCGCACCGGCGTACCCCGTGAAGCCGAAGACCGCCGCCATCGCGGTGGTCGACCTCAACCCGGGCGGCGGGAACGGCGTGACCTGGGTGGACGAGCTGAACGTGCTCGCCGACGGAGACCACATGGCCAACGCCGAGCAGCTCAACTTCCCGCTCGGCCCCGACGTGAAGGTCGGCACCCCGAAGCTGGGCCTGTACGAGCGCACGGTCGCCGACGCGGTGGCCTCGATGAAGCAGGCGAACACGAAGCCCTGACCCGTACCGGGCCATGGTGACGGTGCCCTCGGACGGACCACGACGGTCTGTCCGAGGGCACCGTTACGATCCGGGGCATGCCGGCTTTCCGCGATTTCAATTTCAAGCTGCTCGTCATCGAACAGCTCATGTACACCGACGAGACGCTCACCCCGGCGTTCCGCATAGCCGACTGCCTCAAGGCCAAGGGCATCGACCTGGACCCGCAGAGCTACGCCTACGAGAACGACCTCGCCTTCACCGTCCTGGACGAGGCCCGCGCCCACTTCGAGGCCCTGGAGATCAGCACGGAGCTGCTGGCCACCGTGGAGACGCTGACCGTCGACGGCGGCCTGGAGGTCTACCAGGAGTGCGCGCCGGTCTGGGACGGGGAGGACGACCTCTTCGACGTGGGCTCGCTCGAAGACCTGGGCCTGCTGCCGAACCTGCGGCTGATCGAGGGCGTGGACGACTGCGGCATCGGCATGTCGTTCGACACGGACGTCCTCGCGAGCCGGGGCATCGCCACCGACTGACGGGCCGATGCCCCGTCAGGGACGTACCCCGCGCGGTCCGTACGTGTCCGGCGCACGCGCGGCGGGAATGATCAATCGCATGAAAGAGGACAACAGGGACACCGCAAGCGGCACACCGGGCGAGATCCTGCACTGGAACCTGTTCATAGGCGGCCACCTCAGCGCCTCCGTACCCGTACGCCTGGTGGAACGAACGGGCGCCGGACAACTGGTGTGGATGAAATCGGGCACCCCGATGTGGCACACCGCCCTCCCGCGCGGCGTCTCCCACCTGCGCGACATCGACCCGCACGAACGCCCGGCCGAGGGCTTCCCCGTGGTCGAGGGCCGCTGGCCGATGGGCGACGCCCTCTTCTACCAGCCCACGGGGGCGGCCCACTCGGTGCTGTGGCTCTTCGGCCGCAGACACAAGTTCCGCGGCTGGTACGTCAACCTCGAACGGCGCGTGCATCACGGCGCGGACATCGACATCGCCGACCACGAGCTGGACATCAACGTCGCCCCGGACCGGACGTGGAACTGGAAGGACGAGCAGTCCTTCGCCGAGAAGACCGGCCACCCCGCGTACTGGACGGCCGAGGAAGCGCTCGCAATCCGGTCCGAAGGAGCGACAGTCGCACAGCTCGCCGAGGCCGGAACCTTTCCCTTCGACGGCTCCTGGTGCGATTTCCGGCCACCGTCGTACTGGAAAACCCCGTCGCGTCCACCGACTCCACGCCACCCTCTGCTGCGCCCGATGGGCGCCCCGGCCTCGCCCCCTCCGCCCTGAAGTGCGTGATTCGACCACCGGGGGACATCTCGGCCAGCCTGGCGCGATAACGATCATTGCCCGACGTCACTCTCCGTGATACACAGAGTGACCATACGCATTTCGCCCACACACCGATTCGATCCGCAGGTCAGGGCGGTCAGACCGGTCAAATGTGCGAGATCCGGGTAAAGAGAGCCGTGAAGCCGTCGTACGAATCCCGTTTCATCAGCGAAGATAGAGAGTGACCCGTGCCATGCGGTACGGGCGGTGAACTACCCAACTGGGGCGGTGACTTACATGATCCTGGCAGCTGAAAAGGGCGACATCACCACCATCATCGGCGGAATCGCCCCGAACTGGGGGCCGTTCGGGACCCTGGGCAACGAGGCCCGCGTGATGATCGAGGTGGTGATGGCGATCGCCATCCTGCTGTGCCTCGGCATCGCGATCTGGGGGGCGGCCAAGCAGCGGATCGGCGCGACGGCTCTGCGCGACACGTTCAGCGCGGAACAGGGCAAGGGGCTGATCGTGGCCGGCCTGACCGGTGTGTTCATCATCGGATCGCTCGGCACCCTGTTCACCATTGTGTACGGGATGGCCGTCTGACCGGGCGTCACCCCTGAACCGGGGTCCGGCCGCCCCACCCCTCCCATCCGTCCGTCGTGCCCACCGGCAGAGGTTGCGTACCCCTGATGTCGAGTCACCACACCGCGTCCGCGCGGAGAGCAGCACGGCTACCGTCGTACTACGACGTGGTTCAAGCAACGGTTGAGGGGGCGTACGCGGCATGAGTCTCGGCGACGAGGACGGCTACGGCAACGACGCGGGACGCACGAGCGACGCCTACAGCACGATCGGCGGCACCCGCCAGACCCGCACCCGCCTGCCCGACGGCCCCACCGGCGACCCCTACGGCCCCCGCCGCCCGGCCCGAAACTCCCGCTCCCTCATCACGTTCGCCGGCGTGGTGATCCTCCTCCTGGGCGCCATCGCCTTCGCCAACATGGGCGGCGACAAGGACGGCTCAAGCGGCAAGCCCGGCACGACCTCCGGCGACAAGGCGGGCGCCGCCCCGACCGCACCCACGGGCACGAAGCCGGTAACAGGCAAGACCGGCACAATCCCCACAGGCTTCGCCCACGACCAACAGGGCGCGGAGAGCGCAGCCTCCAACTTTGCGGTGGCCCTGGGGTCTGTCGAGATGTTCAAGAAGGGCAGTCGGCACGCGATCGTGGATGGCGTCTACACACCTGCCGCAGCAGCCAAGCTCAAGGGTCCGCAGGACGCCGCCTACTCCCCGGGGTTTCTGGACAAGCTGGGTCTGGATGCCGATGGGAACGCGCCGCAAGACAGCTTGTTCGTCTCCCGAACCGTGCCGGTGGGCACCAAAGTGGAATCCTTCGATGGTGACACTGCCAAGGTTTCGGTCTGGTACATGGGCCTGATTGGTATGTCAGGTCCGGGGTCCACCGATCCGGTACGCACCTCGTGGAAGACCTGGACAGTTGAACTCACGTGGGTGAGCAACGACTGGAAGGCCGTCAACGACTCGCAGAAGGACGGGCCGGCTCCCGTGCCCGGGGACGTAGCCGCCTCCAGCTCTGACGAGATCAGCAAGGCTGTGGAGGAGTACGGAGGGTTCACCTATGCCCGCTAATCTTCGACGCCAGCTCGCAGCCGTCACCGCCGCGATCGCAACTCTGCAAGCCTCCGTTGTCGTCTTCTCCGCGAACGCCATCGCCGCTCCCGACCCTTCTCCTTCGAAGAGTCCGGTCAACAAGGCTTGCGACCTCCTCATCGGCCCCGCCAAGCAGTACTGCGAGGACGGCGACGCCAGCTCGTCCAGGTCCACCCCACCCTCCAGCACCGACCCCGCACTAGACCCGCTCACCTCGCTCGGCCGCGGCTGTGCCGACGCCGCCGCGTGGATCGTGGGCAAGCTCAGCGACGCAGTCAAGGGCACCGCCAACGTCGACTTCACGAACACCCGCTTCCTCCAGCAGTACGCCATCGTCTTCGCCGCCTCCACCGTCCTCACCCTCGTCCTCTGGCTCCTCGCCGTAGCCAAGCGAGCCATCCGCGGCGTCCCCCTCACCACCGCCATCTCCGAAGCCATCGGCTTCCTCTGGCTCACCGTCCTCGCCTCCGCCTTCACCCCCCTCATCCTCTACACCATCGTCTCCGCCACCGACGGCGTCACCGAAGTCATCGCCTCCTCCTCCGGCGGCCAGACCGACGTCTTCTTCGGATCCTTCGCCCAAGCCCTCAAGAAGGACTCCGACATCGGCGGCGGCCCGATCATGCTGATCGTCGTCTCCCTCGTCTCCATCCTCGCCGCCGGCATCCTCTGGCTCGAACTCGTCATCCGCGCCGCCCTGCTCTACGTCGGCGCCCTCCTGGGAACCGCCGTCTACGCCGGACTCGTCGACAAGAACATGTGGGGACACGTACGCCGCTGGGCAGGCATCATGATCGCGGTGATCATGGTCAAACCCGTCATCGTCGTCGTACTCGGCCTCGCCGGCGCCCTCTCCTCGGACGACGGCCCCGACGCCTTCTCCGCCGTCGTCTCCGGCCTCGCCATCATCCTGCTGGCCATCTTCGCCTCCGCCATGATCTACCGCTTCGTCCCCGGCTTCGGCGACGAGATCCAAGGCGCCCGCACCAACCGCAAACAGGCCACCGACGGCTCCCAGGCCGCCGCCATGATCAGCTCCCCCGCCGCCCTCGTCTCCCAGGGCATCAAGACCCACAGCAGCCGCGGCGGCCAGAGCGGCGGCGACACCAGCGGCGCCGGCCGCCCCGCCAACCCGGTCAGCGGCGGAGTCGCCGCCCACAGCTCCCGTAACCCCGGAGGCGGAACCGGCGGCGGAGCCACCCCCTCCGCCGCACCCCCGCCCCGCAGCAGCTCTCCGACCGCCGGCACCCCCCACAGCAGCCGCGGCACCCGCGGCGGACCAGGCAGCACAGGTAACAACCGCACAGGAGGTGGCGGGCGTTGAGCACACAGTCCCATCCGATCGCGCCCCGCCGTACGTATCTCATCGGCCGCGCCCGGCCGAACGCGATCGTCGGCAAGAACCGTGAGACGGGCGAAATCGCCCTGATCATCGCCGGCGCGTTCCTCGGCATGATGAGCGGCCTGCTCGTCCCCGTCCTCTCCCTGCGCATCGTGCTGCTCACCGGCTTCCCGCTGCTCGCCATTGCCATGGTCTACGTCCCGTACCGGCACCGGACCTTCTACAAGTGGTTCGAGATCAACCGCAGCTACAAGCGCTCCCTCCGCCGCGGCACCACCTACCGCTCCACCGCCATGGAAGCCGGCACCCGCGCCGACGGCCGCGAGATCGAGATCGGCCCACCCCCCGGCATCGGCCGCATCAACTGGCTCTCCGCCCCCTTCGGCCCCGACGAGATCGCCGTCCTCCTCCACGCCGACCGCCGCACCGTCACCGCCGCCATCGAGATCGAGGGCCCCGGCGTCGGCCTGCGCGACAGCGAGGACCAGGAAGCCCTCGTCGACCGCTTCGGCACCCTCCTCAAGCACGTCGCCAACGGAGACGGCTTCGTCACCCGCCTCCAGATGCTCGCCCGCACCCTCCCCGCCGACCCCGACGCCCACGCCAAGGACGTCGCCCAGCGCGGCGACAAGGCATCCCCCCACTGGCTCCAGGACTCCTACGACCAGCTCCAGTCCATGGTCTCCACCTCCAGCGAGCAGCACCGCGCCTACCTCGTCGCCTGCATGCACTTCAACCGCGAGCTCTCCGCCGAGGCCCACGCCATGGCCCGCGCCGCCCGCCCGCACTCCGGCCGCAAGCTGGACCGCGACGCCGGCCTCGCCGTCGTCATGGCCCGCGAGCTCACCGACATCTGCGCCCGCCTCGCCGAGGCCGACATCCGGGTCCGCCAGCCCCTCGGCCAGAGCCGACTGGCCTCCCTCGTGCACTCCATGTACGACCCCGACCACCCCATCGACCACATCCAGGCCATGACGAAGCGCAACGCCTGGCCCGCCGAGCTCGACGCCGTCGAACCGACATACCTCCAGGCCAAGACCCGCGAATCGTCCACCCGCGCCCCCTGGTGCCACTCCACCGCCTGGGTGAAGGAGTGGCCGATGACCCCCGTCGGCGTCAACTTCCTGGCCCCCCTCCTCGTCCACACCCCCGACGTCATCCGCACAGTCGCCGTCTGCATGGACCTGGAACCCACCGAGATCGCCATCGAGCGCATGCTCACCGAGAAGACCAACGACGACGCCGAGGCCAGCCGCCAGGCCAAGATGAACCGCACCGTCGACCCCCGCGACATCGCCGCCCACGGCCGGCTCGACCAGCGGGGTGAAGACCTCGCCAGCGGCGCCGCCGGCGTCAACATCGTGGGGTACATCACCGTGTCGTCCCGCTCCCCCGAAGCCCTCGCCCGCGACAAGCGGACCATCCGCGCCTCGGCCGGAAAGTCGTACCTGAAGCTCGAATGGTGCGACCGCGAACACCACCGCGCCTTCGTCAACACCCTGCCGTTCGCCACCGGCATCCGCCGCTAACCGCCAGCCCGCGACACCGAGAGGGAGGTCAGTCACGCCATGCGAGATCCGCTGTCCGCGTTGTCGGACGCCTTTACCGCCTTCCTCTTCGGGAAGGTGGAGACCACCCGGCTGCCCGTCCGCACCTCGACCGGCCAGGCCCAGGCCGTCTACCTGCCCACCGCCGCCCCCGGCCTCGGCGACTCCGGCGTGATCATCGGCCGCGAGGTCTACTCCGGCAAGGGCTACATCTACGACCCCTTCCAGCTGTACGGACAACAGCTCCCCGCCCCGCACTGGCTGGTCCTCGGCGAGTCCGGTAACGGCAAGTCCGCGCTGGAGAAGACGTACGTGCTCCGCCAGCTCCGCTTCCGCGACCGCCAGGTCGTCGTCCTCGACGCCCAGGGCGAGGACGGCGTCGGCGAGTGGAACCTCATCGCGCAGGAGCTGGGCCTCACCCCCATCCGCCTCGACCCCACCTCCGCACTCAACGGCGGCATCCGGCTCAACCCGCTCGACCCGGCCATCACCACCACCGGCCAGCTCGCCCTGCTGCGCACCATCATCGAAGTCGCCATGGGCCACGGCCTCGACGAACGCTCCGGCTTCGCCCTCAAGGTCGCCCACGCCTACGTCAACGCCACGACGACCGACCGGCAGCCCGTCCTCACGGACATCGTCGAGCAGCTGCGCCACCCCGAACCGGAATCCGCCCAGGCGATGAATGTCGACATAGACGACGTACGCGCATGGGGCCTGGACGTCGCCCTCGTCCTCGACCGGCTGGTCGACGGCGACCTGCGCGGCATGTTCGACGGCCCCACGTCCTTCGGCATCGACCTGGACGCCCCGCTGATCGTCTTCGACCTCTCGCACATCGACCGCAACTCCATCGCCATGCCCATCCTGATGGCGATCGTCGGCGTCTGGCTCGAACACACCTGGATCAGGCCCGACCGCAAGAAGCGCATCTTCCTGGTCGAAGAGGCGTGGCACATCATCAACTCGCCCTTCGTCGCCCAGCTCTTCCAGCGCCTGCTGAAGTTCGGCCGCCGCCTCGGCCTCTCCTTCGTCGCCGTCGTCCACCACCTCAGCGACGTGGTCGACGGCGCCGCCGCACGCGAAGCCGCCGCCATCCTCAAAATGGCCTCCACCCGCACCATCTACGCCCAGAAGGCCGACGAGGCCAGAGCCACCGGACGGGTCCTCGGCCTGCCCCGCTGGGCCGTCGAAATCATCCCCACCCTCACCCCGGGCATCGCGGTCTGGGACGTGAACGGCAACGTACAGGTCGTCAAACACCTCATCACCGAGGCCGAACGCCCCCTCGTCTTCACCGACCGCGCCATGACCGAGTCGTCCGTGAGCGACCTCCTCCCGGACGACGTACGAGCCGCCGACCTCGAAGCGGAGGAACGCGCGGCCAGGATCGAGAACCAGCAGCGACTGAACGAGTCGTCCGAGTCAACGGTGGCATGACATGGCAGGCAGCGACGGGGGACGGTCCGGCGACGGCAAGGGGGGCGGCATCCCCGACGGGCTGCTCGTCGGACTGCTGGCCTTCCTTCTCGGACTGACGCTGCTGGCCTGGGCGGCCACCGGATTCGCCGCCCTCCTCGCCCACGGCGCCTGGCCCGACGGCGTCACACCGACCGAGACACCACTGGCACTCCGGCGCCTGCTGGAGGCCCCGCACGACCTGCCCGCCGCCTGGCCGAACACCCCACCCGGCCAGCTCTCCGGATACGGCCTGTTCTGGGGCCTGCTCATCGGCGAACTGATGGTGCTCGTGGTGCTGACGGTGTTCGTCATGGGCGTCATCGCTCGCTGGCGCGCCGTACGGGCCCACCGCCGCGCGGAACGCACGGAGCGGCTGGCCCTCCTCGAACAGGCCCACCGCGAGGAGCGCGCGCGGCGCAAGACGGCCCAGGGCAAGGGCCGGAAGACCGGCCGGTGGAGCAACCAGCAGGATTACGCGTACGAGTCGGCGCTCCCCGAACCGGAACCGGCCTCCGAGCCCGCCCCCGACGCCCTGCGCAAGACGGCCCCCGTCCCCGCGCCGGCCACCCCCGTTCCCGCCGAACACCTCACCGAAACCGCACCGCGGGCGACGCCCCTTCCCACCGAAGCCGCCCCCGAAGCACGCACCGCCCGAAAAACACGGCCCGCACCGGCGCCCACCGGACCGGCCCCCGCCACCGCCCCCCTCCCCGCGGCAGTCCCCTCCCCGCGCACCCCCCTCGTCCTCTACGGCCCCGCCGCCACCCGCCGGGCGACCGCGGTCCAGGCCATCCGCGAAGCCGACGGCCCCGTGCTCGTCGTGACCTCCGACCCCACCCTCTGGGCCGAGACCAAGGACGCCCGCGCCAAGCTCGGCCCCGTCCTCGTCTACGACCCCGGCCACCTCTGCGACACCCCGGCCCGGCTGCACTGGGCGCCCACCACCGGCTGCGAACAGGCCGACCGGGCCGCGGCCCGCGCGGGCGCACTGCTCGCCCCCGTCCGCCCCCAGGCCCGCGTCGACTCGGCGACGGCCGACCTCGCCGAAACCCTCCTGCGCTGCTGGCTGCACGCCGCCGCCATCGACGGCCGCCCCTTCCGCCAGGTCCACCGCTGGGCCATCGGCGGCAGCGCCCACGAACCGGTCCGCCTGCTGCGCACCCACCCCAAGGCGGCCCCCGGGCTCGCCGGACTGCTGGAGTCCGCGCTCACCGGCCATCCCGAACGCCGCGAAATGGCCCAGGAACTGACGGTGCGCGCGTTCGGCGCCCTCTCCTCCGTCCATGTCCGGGACGCCTGCACACCAAATCGAGCAGATGCGCTCGCACTGGATTCCTTTGCGGACGAAGGGGGCAGCCTCTATGTGGTGGGTGAAGCCATCGAGACCCCGCGATCCGGTCCAGGGACGATGCCCCTGCTCACCGCGCTCGCCTCAGACGTGGTCGAGCACGGCCGCCGCATGGCCGCACGGTCATCCGACGGCCGGCTCGACCCACCAATGACGCTCGTCCTCGACGACATCGCGGCCGTCGCCCCCCTGCCCCGCCTCCCCGAGCTGCTCAGATCCGGCCAGACCCAGGGGCTGTCCACCATCGCCCTGCTCCGTTCCCCGGAACAGGCCCGCTCACACTGGACGCAACAGCTCCGGACACCCAGCAGCCTCTGAGGAGCGGGCACGGCCTCAGGGCCGTGCCACCGCGTACTCCAGCTCACGCGCTTCCGGATCGCCGGGCATTGGCATCGTCTCCCCGGTCGGCACGAAGCCGAACCGCCGGTAGAACGCCTCGGCGCGCGGATTGTCCTCGTGCACATACAGCCGTACGCGCTCCAGCCGCGGCGCCTCCAGCGACCACGCCCACTCCACCGCCGCCCGGAACAGCTCGTCCGCCACCCCCGCGCCCCGCGCCTCCGGCCGTACGAACACGCCGACCAGATGCCCCTGGTTCACCGACGCCGCCTCACCGAACCGCGCCTCGACGTCCGGCCCCTCCACGAGCACCGTCACCGAGCCCGCCCAGGAACCGTCCGGGCCCTCCGCGACGAACTGCCGCACCGCGCCCGCGCCGTCCTCGGAGGCGTCCACCGTCCGCTCACGCCACGCCTCGTCGGACCGCTTCAGCCCCTGCTCGTACGTCTCCAGGAACGCCACCGGGGCGGCCGGGTCCTGCAAGGCGGCCAGCCTGAGCTCCTTCACCGACCGCCACTCACCGGCGCGCACCGGCCGTATCACGTAGTCCATGTACCGATCCTGACCTGCGCTCCCGCGACCCCGCAAACGGATTCGTCCCGACCGCCAGGAGTCGTACCCCGGTACTACGCGCCCCCGCACCTCCCGCCCCCGGCATGCAACGCTTCGGCTTCCGCATGCTGTTGGAGAGCCAGGACGACATGACGGTCGTCGGCGAGGCCGCCAACGGCCACGAAGCGCTCCAGCTGGTCGCACGGCACCAGCCGGACGTGGCCCTGATGGACATCCGCATGCCGCTCCTGGACGGCATAGAGGCGACCCGCCGCATCATCAGGGCCGGCTCCCGCACGCGCGTCCTGATCGTCACGACGTTCGACCTGGACCGGTACGCGTACGACGGCCTCCGCGCCGGCGCCAGCGGATTCCTGATCAAGGACGCGTTGCCGGAGGAGATGCTGTCCGGCATCCGGGCCGTGGCCCTCGGCGACGCGGTGGTCGCCCCGAGCCTGACCCGCCGTCTCCTGGACGCGTACGTACAGCACTTGCCGGCGGATCCCGGCGAACCGGCCGAGAACTGGAAATCCTGACGGTGATCGGTCAGGGCTGGACCAATTCCGAAATCTCGGCACGCCTTCATCTCGCGGAATCAACGGTGAAGACCCATGTCTCCCGGATTCTCGCCAAGACGGGGGCCAGGGACCGCGTCCAGGCGGTGATCCTGGCGTACGAAACCCGTCTGGTCTCCCCGGGCTGAAACGCAGAAAAGCCCCGTGCCAATGGCACGGGGCTTTCCCACAATGATTGTTCGGCGGCGTCCTACTCTCCCACAGGGTCCCCCC